>RQCD01000230.1 GCA_008668455.1 Clostridia bacterium | reverse complement strand
GTAAATGCAGATACCGCCATGGGTACGATGCTCAAATACGGATCCGAGTTCTCAAAGGAGGTGTTCGAAAAGTGCGTTTTAAAACCGGAGCATGCCAAGGCACACAAAGAGGGCGATATTCATATTCACGACCTCGATTTTCTGACTATGACCACAACCTGCTGTCAGATTGATCTTTTGGATTTATTCCACAACGGCTTTTCCACTGGTCACGGTGTTTTGAGAGAGCCGAACGATATTGCAAGCTATGCGGCGCTTGCCTGTATCGCAGTGCAGTCGAACCAAAACGATCAGCACGGCGGTCAGAGCATTGTCAATTTTGATTACGGCATGGCGCCGGGTGTGATGAAAACCTATCAAAAACGCTACACCTCTAATCTGGAAAAGGCATTGGAGCTTTGCTGCGACAGCACGCTGACCGAGGAGGATTTAAAGGAAATCCGCAAAAAACTGATCGCAGACGGCTATACGTTGCGGATGTGCGACCATGAGGAATATTGCCGTGCAGAGGCTGAAATTCTAAAGGAAAAAGGCTTTACCGGCGAGCAGATTTCCCATGCGCAGAAATTTGCCGCAGAGCATGCCCTGACTGAAACCGACCGTGCAACCTACCAGGCAATGGAGGCATTTATCCACAATCTGAACACGATGAATTCGCGTGCCGGTGCGCAGACGCCGTTCTCCTCCATCAACTACGGCATGGACACCTCCCCGGAGGGCAGAATGGTGATGAAAAATGTGCTGTTAGCAAACGAAGCAGGACTCGGAAACGGAGAAACCCCGATTTTCCCGATTCAGATTTTCCGGGTAAAAGAGGGCATTAACTACAATCCAGGCGAACCGAATTACGATCTGTTCCAGCTGGCATGCAGAGTCAGCGCAAAGCGGCTGTTCCCGAACTTCTCCTTTGTGGACGCGCCGTTTAATCTGAAATATTACAAGGGGACACCGGAAACTGAAATTGCCTATATGGGCTGCCGGACGCGTGTGATCGGCAATGTTTACGATAAAACAAGAGAAATCTGTAACCGCCGCGGAAACCTTTCCTTTACCTCCATCAACCTCCCCCGGATTGCCATTAAGGCAAAGGGTGATGTGAATTGGTTCTTTGAGGAACTGGATCGGAAGATTGATCTGGTGATTGATCAGCTTTTAGCGCGCTTTGAACTTCAGGCAAGCCGCAAGGTCCGCAATTTCCCGTTCTTAATGGGCGAGGGTGTATGGCTGGATTCCGAAAAGCTCGGGCCGGACGATAGCATCCGCGAGGTGCTAAAGCATGGCACGCTCTCGATCGGCTTTATCGGTCTTGCCGAGGCATTGGTTGCCCTAATCGGCGAGCATCACGGTCAGAGCGAACGCGCACAGAATTTGGGGTTAGATATCATTTCACATATGCGTGAGCGGATGGACGAGGAAAGCGAAAAAACCGGTATGAACTTTACCCTTTTAGCAACACCGGCAGAGGGTCTTTCCGGACGGTTTGTCAAGCTGGATAAGGCACGCTACGGCGAGATTCCGGGTGTGACCGACCGGGAATACTACACAAACTCTTTCCACATTCCGGTCTACTTCCCCATCAGCGCCTTTGAAAAGATTGCAAAGGAAGGACCTTACCACGCACTGACCAATGCAGGACATATTTCCTATGTGGAATTGGACGGTGACCCGACCAAGAATCTGAAAGCATTTGAAAAGGTGATCCGCGCGATGCATGATGCCGGAATCGGCTATGGCTCAATTAACCACCCGGTTGACCGTGACCCGGTTTGCGGATATACCGGCATTATCGGCGATACCTGCCCGAAATGCGGCCGCTCCGAAAAGGACGGAATTAAATTTGAACGAATCCGCCGCATCACCGGCTACCTCGTCGGTACACTGGATCGCTTTAACGACGGAAAACGCGCCGAAGAACGCGACCGCGTAAAACATAGCTTAACTGAATAACCAGAAAAATCCCTCAGCTGGTGAGCCGGCTGAGGGATTTTTAAGGAGCTGCAAAATTTCTCTTGCAGCTCCCTTTGTCTTTTGTAAAGAAGAGAATTACTCCTCTTCAGCTAATTTAACGAGTTTTTCGTATTTTGCCTTTGCGTCTTTCTCTGCTTTTGCAAACAGTTCCTTTGCGCGTTCCGGATTGGAGCGAGCCAGGGAGTTATAGCGAACCTCACCCATGATGAAGTCCTCATAGTTTGCAACAGGCGCTTTAGAATCTAACTGGAACGGATTCTTGCCCTCTAAGGTACGTCTCGGATCGTAACGGAACAGATGCCAGTAACCAGCCTGAACCGCTTTTTTCTCCTCGGTCTGAGCAATGCTCATGCCGCCCTTAATGCCGTGGTTGATACACGGAGCGTATGCGATAATGAGGGACGGGCCGTGATAGCTTTCAGCCTCCAGCATTGCCTTTAAGCACTGGTTATAGTCAGCGCCCTGTGCAATCTGTGCAACATAGATATAGCCATAGCTCATCGCAATTGCAGCTAAATCCTTTTTCTTCACATTCTTTCCGGCAGCTGCGAACTGTGCGATCGCGCCGGTCGGAGTAGCCTTGGAGGACTGACCGCCGGTATTGGAATATACCTCGGTATCGAATACCATAATATTAACATCCTCGCCCGACGCTAACACATGGTCAACACCGCCGAAGCCGATATCGTATGCCCAGCCGGCACCGCCGAATATCCAGACAGATTTCTTTGCAAGATATTCCTTATCTGCCAAAACGTCCTTTGCCTCTGCGGAATTGAGGTTGGCAATTGCCTTTAACAATTCATCCGTTGCAACACGGTTGGTTGTTCCGTCGTCCTTGGTTTCTAAGAACTTTTCAACAGCCGGCTTTACAGACGGCTCGTCTGCTGCAAGCTTTTCAAGCTTTGCAATATTCTTATCCCGGATTGCTTTCTGACCTAAGAACATACCGTATCCATACTCTGCGTTATCCTCAAAGAGGGAGTTTGCCCATGCCGGGCCCTCGCCCTTTGCATTTGCACAATACGGAGTGGACGGAGAAGAACCGCCCCAAATGGAGGAACAGCCTGTTGCATTTGCAATATACATTCTGTCTCCAAAGAGCTGTGTGATCAGCTTTGCATACGGAGTCTCGCCGCAGCCTGCGCATGCGCCGGAGAATTCCAGATACGGCATCCGGAACTGACTTCCCTTAACCGTGCTGATTGCAAACTTGTCCAAAACAGCTTCCTTTGCCGGCAGTTTTACTGCATAGTCAAAGGTTTTCTGCTCGTCTAACTGCTCGTCAAGCGGCGTCATGGTGAGCGCTTTCACACCCTTCATGCCCGGGCAGACATTCACACAGGAACCGCATCCGGTACAGTCGAGTACGGAAACTGCCATTGCATAATAATAGCCGTCTAACTGCTTCATATTGGTATAAACGATACCCTCCGGCGCGTTGTCCTTTTCTTCCTCAGTCAGAACAACCGGACGGATACATCCATGCGGACAAACATAAGAACAGATACCGCACTGGATACAGTTTTCCGGATTCCACTTCGGAACATCAATTGCAATTCCGCGCTTCTCAAACGCAGAAGAACCGAGCGGAACTTCGCCGTTTGCATACGGCTCAAACGCCGATACCGGCAGCTGCATGCCGCGGAAAGAATTGATCGGAGCTAAGATATTATTTACATAATCAATCAGCTTGCCGCTTCCCTCATGCTTAACGGAAAGATCCTCATCCTTTGCATTTTTCCAGCTTTCCGGAACGTCTACCTTAACAATTCTCTTTGCGCCTGCATCAATTGCGTCATGATTCATCTTTACAATTGCGTCACCCTTCTTAGAGTAGGATGCGGTTGCTGCGTCCTTCATATACTTGATTGCATCCTCTGCCGGGATGATCTTTGCCAATGTGAAGAATGCCGACTGTAAAACGGTGTTGATTCTGTTTCCAAGACCGATTTCCTTACCGATCTGCACACCGTCAATCGTATAGAACTGAATGTTATTTTCAGCAATATATCTCTTTACCTGACCCGGCAGATGCTCCTCAAGCTCGTCCTGATTCCAGGAGCAGTTTAAAAGGAATACGCCGCCCGGCTTAACATCCGAAACCATATCGTACTGATGGATATACGATGCCTTATGACAGGCAACAAAATCCGCCTTATTGATCAGATAGGTGGAAGTAATCTTTGCCTGACCAAAGCGCAGATGCGAAACGGTCAGACCGCCGGACTTCTTGGAATCATAATCAAAATATGCCTGTACATTCATATCGGTATGGTCGCCGATAATCTTAACGGAGTTTTTGTTTGCGCCAACCGTTCCGTCTGCACCCAAGCCCCAGAATTTACAGCTTGTGATACCTGCCGGGGTGGTGTCCGGATTTTCCTTAATTTCAAGAGACAGATGGGTCACATCGTCATTAATGCCGATGGTGAAACGCTTTTTCTCCTCATTTTTATAAACAGCGATAATCTGCGCCGGCGTGGTGTCCTTAGAACCTAAACCGTAGCGTCCGGTAAATACCGGGATATTCTGGAATTTAGAATCCTGCAATGCAGCAACAACATCCAGATAAAGCGGCTCGCCGACTGATCCGGCTTCGTTTGGTCTGTCGAGGACTGTATTCTTCTTCACACTTGCCGGAATTGCGTCAATCAGATGCTTTGCAGAGAACGGACGGTACAGACGAACCTTAATGAGTCCGACTTTCTGCCCGTTTGCATTTAAGTAATCAACTGTTTCAGAAATTGTGTCGCAGACAGAACCCATTGCAATAATGACCTGCTCTGCATCCTCTGCGCCATAGTAATTGAACAGCTTGTAATCTGTGCCGATTTCTGCATTCACCTTGTCCATATATTCCTGCGTGAGCTCCGGAATTGCTTCATAATATTTATTTGCTGCTTCCTTTGCCTGGAAGAATACATCCGGATTCTGCGCCGTTCCGCGCTGTGCCGGATGCTCCGGGTTCAGAGCGCCGCGGCGGAATGCGTTTAATGCGTCCCAGTCTACCATCTTGGAAAGCACGTCATAATCCCAGCATGCAACCTTCTGATACTCATGCGAGGTACGGAAACCGTCGAAGAAATGTAAGAACGGAACTCTGCCTTTAATGGTGGTTAAGTGTGCAACTGCACCTAAATCCATTGCCTCCTGCGGATTGGAAGATGCCAGCATTGCAAAGCCTGTCTGACGGCATGCCATAACATCCTGATGATCTCCGAAAATCGAAAGCGCATGCGAGGCTAAGGCTCTTGCCGAAACATTGAATACACAGGGGAGCAGCTCTCCTGCGATTTTATACATATTTGGAATCATAAGAAGCAAGCCCTGAGATGCGGTATAGGTTGTGGTCAGCGCTCCGGCTGCCAGGGATCCGTGAACTGTACCGGATGCGCCCGCTTCGGACTGCATTTCCGTTACCTGAACCGTCTGACCAAAAATATTCTTCATGCCGGCGGTTGCCCACTTGTCTGTCACCTCTGCCATGGTAGAGGATGGTGTGATCGGATAAATGGCAGCAACGTCTGTAAACGCATAGGATGCGTATGCGGCAGCGTTATTGCCATCCATTGTTTTCATTTTTCTTGACAATAAAATCTCCTCCTTATTGATGTGTAAATTGGATACATATATTGATCATATGCACACATAAACTATCATAT
>RQCD01000232.1 GCA_008668455.1 Clostridia bacterium | reverse complement strand
CATTGAACTACACCCGCACAATTTGAATCATCTTTTGTGACCTGACTAAATAAGTATAGCAGATAAATCTCTCTTTGTCAAGCATTATTTTAAAATTTTTTTATTTTTTTTATTCAATTGTCAATGAAAATTTTCTGTGAAAATAAAATTTAAAAATAATTTTCATTTGACAGTTGATTTTACACGTTTCTTTTGTTATAATGATATAAACTGGACTTTTATGATCAGCGGCAGCAGAGGAAGGGCATTTGGTAACATTTTTTCTGAATTTCCATACTATGTACTACGATATTGTGGAAAATAGGAGGCGTTGGGTCATGAGCAAGCTCATTATCAGCGGCGGAAAAAGGCTGGAGGGTGAAATAGAGGTTCAGGGGGCAAAAAATGATGTTTTGCCGATTCTCGCAGCAACCGTGTTAAACGGCGGAAAAAACATTATATACAATTGTCCGCGTCTTAGAGATGTCTCCAGGACGATGGAAGTTTTAAAAAAGCTTGGCTGCCGTGCAGAGCGGATAGAGAAAGCAATTTTAGTAGATTCTTCGGAAATGGATGGATACACGATTGAGGAGACCCTGATGCGTCAGATGCGCTCCTCCATCATTTTTCTGGGTGCGATTCTTGCACGGTGCAGAAAAGCAGTCGTTTCTATGCCGGGAGGCTGCGAAATCGGAAACCGTCCGATTGATCTGCACTTAAAGGCGCTCCGGGAGCTGGGAGTGGAAATCAGCGAAAATCACGGGTACATACACTGCAATGCCGAGCATCTCTGCGGTGCGAGGATTCATCTGGATTTTCCGAGCGTTGGCGCCACGGAAAATATTATGCTTGCTGCCAGTATGGCAAAGGGTACAACGGTTATCAGCAATGCGGCGCGTGAACCGGAAATAGAGGATTTAGAGGTTTTTCTGAATCATATGGGCGCAAAAATCAGCGGCGCCGGGACAGATGTGATCCGGATTGAGGGCGTTGAAAAGCTTTACGGGGTGGAACATACGATTATTCCGGATCGGATTGCAGCAGGAACGTATCTTGCAGCAGCAGCGATTACAGGAGGAAGTGTTGTGCTGCGGAACGTATGCCCGCAGCACATGCAGTCCATGCTTACGGCGCTGGAGGAAATGGGCAGCACGCTTTACGTGGAAAAAAACAGGATTATGATCAGTCCGGGAAAAAAACTGCGCGGACTGGATATGATCCGAACTATGCCTTATCCCGGATTTCCGACCGATATTCAGTCGCCGTTTATGGCATTATGCTGTGTGGCTGAGGGGAGCAGCATGTTTGTAGAAAATATTTTTGAAAATCGTTTTCAGCATGTGGAGGAGCTTGCACGGATGGGAGCAGATATTAAGGTGGACGGCAGAGTTGCGGTTGTGCGCGGCGTGGAGAAGCTTAGCGGCGCCAAGGTGGTTGCAAAGGAGCTTCGCGGCGGTGCGGCGCTGATTGTGGCAGCCCTGGCAGCAGAGGGAACAACGGAGATTGAGCAAATACACTATATTGACCGAGGTTATGAATCGCCGGAAAAGGTGCTTCAGGCATGTGGTGCAAATATCAGAAGAAAGGAATGAGTAAAATGGTACAGCGGGAATTGGACGCAGGCTTTCAGCTGCGGCACACAAAGCGTCAGCAGAAGCGGATTCGTGCAATGAAAATCCGAAGAACTGTTTTTTTCTCAACTCTTTTTCTGATTCTCCTGTGTGTAATTCTTTTCTGTACGCCGATCTTTAAAATCAGAACAATTTCCTTTGAGGGGAATGTCAGATTAAGCACAGAAGAGCTTTCACAGGTGACTGCGGAGACAGAGGGAAATAATTTATTCCGGACAAAGCTTTCTAAGCTAAAAAAAGAGTTTTTAAAAATACCCTATGTACAGGATGTTTCGATTGAACGGATCTATCTGCATCCGGGACTGAAAATTACGGTAACAGAGGGGGAACCAGTGGCAGGAATTGCCTGCACAGACGGATTTGCTTTGATTGATGAGGCAGGAAAGGTGCTTGAGGTAACAGCGGAACAGCCGCAGGAGATTCCGGTGGTGACCGGGATTGCAGTTGCCGGAGTAACGGCGGGAAAGCCGGTTTTATCAGAACCGTCTGAGCAGCTGAACGCGGCAATAGAATGTCTGCGACAGATGAAAAAAATTGATATTTTATCCGGTGTACGTGAGCTTTCGGTGGCTGATCTGGGGAATATCACATTTAACTATGAGGATCGTCTGGACGCAGTATGCGGCAGTGCGGTGGATCTGGAAAAGAAGATGGGCGTTTTCAAAAGCTCAGTCAATTCGAACCGTTTAAATAAAAATTCCCGCGGCACTCTGGATCTTAGCACAACCGGAAAGGCGATTTACCGCCCGTCCAAGTCTGAAAATTTGGGCATAACGTCATAAAATAGACAAAAAAATTAGGAAAAATAAAAAAAAACAGATAAATTCTTCAATAACTATTGAATAAATTGAAAAAACATAGTACAATAAAATGAGTAGAAGTTTAAGGAGGACACACCAATGAGTAACATAGAAATGGAAATGGAATCCACTCAGCCGACGGACGGCGCAAGAATTAAAGTAATTGGAATCGGAGGCGGCGGAAATAATGCAGTTGACCGTATGATCGAGGCGGGTGTCAGCAAGGCAGAATTTATCGCTGTGAATACAGATCTGCAGCAGCTGAAAACTGTAAAAGCGCCGACAACGATTCAGATCGGTGTTCGCTTAACCGCGGGTCTTGGCGCCGGAGCAAAGCCGGAGATCGGGAAAAAGGCAGCCGAGGAAACAGAAAACGAAATCAAGGAAGCTTTAAAGAACACAGAAATGGTATTTGTCACAGCAGGCATGGGCGGCGGAACAGGTACAGGCGCAGCTCCGGTAATTGCGCAGATTGCAAAGGAAATGGGAATTCTGACAGTTGCCGTTGTTACAAAACCGTTCTTCTTTGAAGGACCGCAGAGAATGCGGAATGCAGAAGCCGGAATTGAAAATCTGAGTCAGCATGTAGACTCTATTGTTACCATTCCGAATGATTTGCTGTTAAAAACAGCGGACAAGAAAATTAATATTAACGACTCCTTCAAGCTGGCAGATGAGGTTCTGCGTCAGGGTGTTGAGGGTATTATTGAGGTTATTGCACAGAATGGTATCATCAGCTGTGACTTTGCAGACGTATGTACTATTATGCGTGATTCCGGTGTGGCTCATATGGGCATCGGTGTCGGAAAAGGTGAAAATGCAGCACAGGATGCTGTTCGTGCAGCAATTGAAAGTCCGTTGCTCGAAACCAGTATCAGCGGTGCACAGAACGTATTGCTCAATATCACCGGTGGAACAGAGTTCTCTCTGGTGGATATGGGTGAGGTTTCCGGCATTATCCGTGAAATGGTTTCCCAGGACGCAACTATTATTGTCGGTACAGCAGTAGATGAGAGCATGAAGGATGAAATCAAGGTAACCTTGGTTGCAACCGGATTGGATGTTAACTCTAAGCGCGGCGGCAAGGAAGCTCCGGTATTCGGACGTCCGGCAGCAGCTCCGGGGCTTGACAAGACTCCGTCCTTTGGAACAAGCCATAACGAGGAGGGCGGCTTCTTCCCAAGAACCACAAAGCCTGGAATTGACAATGTCAATGTTCCGTCTTTCTTAAGACCGAAAAACTAAATAGATTATATTTCCCGTTTTCTGAACGATCAGAAAACGGGATTTTTTTGTTTACATAGAACTAACATAGAAGATCTTTTGGAATTAACATAGGGTGTGGTAAGATAATGTTGTAAAAAGAGAAAAGGAGATTATAAGTCTGAATAAAATCGCCCATAGCACAGCTTTTTGCTCGGGGTAGCGCAGCGGCATTTCGGTAGTGAATGACAGTTCAGTGAACTGTCAGAGCCGAAATGTGACCGAGCCGCAGCGAGAAGTACCATTGTACAGAGCAGTGCCGTTACCTAAATCAAAGATTTAGAACGCTGTTGCATAGTTCTCGT
>RQCD01000101.1 GCA_008668455.1 Clostridia bacterium | reverse complement strand
GTACGACTGGTACTTCTGTGCTTTTTCCACCTCTCATTTGCGATTGCCTTGTTTTTACGGCTCTTTTCTGCGAAGTCCTCAAAACTCTCGTCAACGTACGGTTTTATCGAAGAAAACACCGCAAACTCAAGAGGGGAGAGCGGCGGGACCTCACCATTCTCGAAGTACTGAAACACGGCTTTTATTGCTCGTCCGGCTGAATCATCTGGAACGCTGTCAATCAAGGCTTTTTGATGGCGGAATAACTTAAACCACGCAGGGCGGCTTTCCTTTTTGCTCATGGTCACGCCCCTTAGCACTGCTCCAGGAAGTAGCGGGCATAGCTGATCGGCTCCTGGTATCGATTATGCCCCGTCACCATTTCCCGGCGGATGGGGTAGCCTGCGGATTTCAGCTCTGAAATCCGGGCAGACAAACGGGCGACCCCGTATTCTTGCAGGGCTTCCGCTTGGGTCAAACTGCCCACATCCTGCAGGTGGCGGAGAATGCGTTCATGCTGGGTCATTTTTGAACACCACACTTCTGCAAATCGTTAAGTTGTGCAATGAGCAAGTCGATGTTAATAAGGCATTTGTTCCCAGCATAGATGCAGGGTAATTCCCCAGCTTTTTCCATACAACGCAATCGGTACTCTGAAAGAATCCCGGTTTTAGCTGCCTCCCGAATGGTCAAAAATCTTGGAATAATGTCACTCATAATGTCTCCTTTTCAAAACGTTGTTCCCGACTCGGTTGTTTATAGTTTAACAGGGTTTGGCAGCGTTGACATTGTAAATGAGTTATGATAAAATCAAAATGAAAGTAAACATTTTTGGGGGATTATTTGATGCGTCTGGTAATAGACGAGAGAAGTGTGCGGATTATCCGAAACGAAAGGCAAGTATTTTCTATTGGAAGCACTAAAAATGCTCTAGGAAATATTCTCACAACGCTCGAGCTGGAGTTCCCGGACTTGGCGAAAATGACAGGGGCAGAATATGGGCAGGCAATTGTAGAAAGGTTGCGCAGAAAGTTGGATGGAGACGATTCGGCGGAAGAATGTAAAGTGCTTTGGGGCCTAAAAGTTTCCGCTGACGACGCATACAACCTGTTAAACCTTCCAAAAAGCCTCAGAGGTGGCGGGAAAATTGATTTATCATTACGTGATGTAGAAATTTGGCGGGTAAGAAATAGTATTACAAAAGCAATCTATCCGCATAGTACAATCTCCGTTGACTATTCTCAGGGGTTGGAAATCTACGATGCAGAATCATTATATGATGTTGTATATGGCCTCCTGTTCTTCTATGCTTTCAATGGGATGAAACTGGTAAAATGTGAGCATTGCAGGCGGTGGTTTGCTACAGACACATTCAAAAACAAGTATTGCGACAGAAAATCTAAATTTCCAGGGTATGAGCATTTGAATTGTGAACAAGCTGTAAGAAACATTCTTCAACAATGTGGGCGGGTAAAAAACCGGATTGAGACGAAAGCAAGGCAGCGGGAACCCATAACAAAATTTGAGGACGAGTTTCGGAGTAGCTGCGAGAGTTTATATTTGACAGCCAAGAGCATACCGACAATTGAAAACTTGAGCGCATACCTCACGTTCTTAAGAAAGACAGAAAAGGAAGGAAAATGGAGAATAAATTGACAGGCGTGTGCCCGAATACCTGCCTAACATTTGCCTAACAGGTGTGTGAACACGGTAGTAAACGCTGAAAAAAGGCACTCAAAAACAGAGCGCCTTTTAGCTTGTTTTTTCTGAGAATCATTAAAAAGTCAAAACATTATTACAAGAAACTGAACAATATAAAACACATCGACCAACCCTCGTAATGAGAAGGTCGCCTGTTCGAGTCAGGTCACTAGCTCCAGAAAAACACCCGGTTTTCCAGTAAAACCGGGTGCTTTTATAACTTTTTGATATAAGTAAATCCCACCCGGTTTGGCCAATGCGAACATGACCGAAAATGGGCAGCGAATCCAACGAGTATTTTGCCTGTTTTTGGATGATTCTACTTTCTTGCGTTATGGTTCATCGCCCTTTGAAATCAGCCCCCATACAGATACATTCCCTTTACAGCCTCCTGGAGATACGTATAGCCATTATGAATCCGTTCCAGGACATCCTCATTGAAGAATAAATCAGTTCTTGATTTTCGGAATGCCGCAATATGTGTATCCAGATCAGAGAAAAAGAATTTGGTGACATTGAAAGCCGTGTACTGCCCGTCGTGATAGACCAGATCAGAATGCAGTTCCGAAAGTGGGACAAGCTGACCATGAATCAGCGCAAAGGAATCCGGTTGAGATGCCTGAGCGGCATCAAAGACCATCACATAGGTTGCCTGTATTGCGCCGCCTGCGGCTTCGGTAAGATCAGCTTCCTGTTGCGGGACAATAATGCTGAAGATATACGCTGTATCCTCCCAGGATGCACCCACAGGAAAAGCGTAGCTGTCAATGGATGCTGTGTGCAGCCCAATCAGTTGGTACTGAATTTCTTCCGGGAGGTTATGATCCAGAGTGATACCTGGGGGAAGATCGTCAATCAGAAAAGTCGGTGCGGGGGATACGGGATGGATCACATTTTTCCCGGACGCACGAATTACCTCTGTGCAGCGTTCGTAATAGGCTGCAATCGTTTCTGCCCGCTTTTCTTTATCCACAAGGATGGACTCGCCAAAGAAGGGCCGTAAATCGGTTTCAATTTGCTGGTAGAGCTCTGGATCTGCCTCTGCGGGGCTGGGCTGCACCGGATAGACGGGAGCGTCTACGCTGTCCTTTTCAGAAAAAGATACATGACACATCCAATCTTGCCCGAAAAGGAAGTTATGATTGGTCAGCACAAGATAGTACCAATCATTGTGGAGCGGCTTTTCCAACTCGTCAAGATTATAGGCACTGGACAGATCAACGGTCATTACGCCGCTGCTGGCCGGAGCAATCTGTGTGTTTTGGAAGAGAATCTTCCCGTGGGCAGAAATTTCGCTGCCATCTGACC
>RQCD01000104.1 GCA_008668455.1 Clostridia bacterium | reverse complement strand
CGATGCTGGATTCGGCAAGCTGAAATTGCTGTCCCAAGGATATCAGAACATTTTTATAGGTATGCATAATTAAATGCAGATTGCTTTGAAGCATTCTTGATAATTTAATCTCTGCATGCCGATTCAAAAACGAAAAGGACGCAGGATTGTAGTATGCGGAGAGCGCGAGCGAAACCACAATCGAAAAAAATAGTGTAAATAAAATTACTTTACGAACAGAAAGTGGCGCTGTACCGACGGCAAGCTTTGAGATTGTCACGTTTGTAAAGAACACTTCCCGGAATACACCGAAAACAAACATATACAGGAAAAAGACAGAAAGAATTAACGAGATTATGCTCATCAAAATATACTGTCTCCTGTTTGTAAAGATTTTTGCTTGTCGGATTCGGAAAAGCAGGCAGCAAAACGGAAAGAAGGTATACACCGATATCAGAACGGTACATGCGGTGTTCATGCTTCGACGCAGCCGCTCCAGCTTCAGCATTGCATTAGCGCTCTCGTGTGATTTGATGTAAATCCAGGTTGTGACGCTATTGGAAATCCATCCGCTGTAAAGAAGAATCGGAATTAAAAGCAAAAATATTTTTCCGGGTTGAAGTTTTAACAGTGTTGCTGCGAAAAACAGTGAGATCAGCATGTAAGCCACAAAGAGTACATTATAGGAAAAATACAGTTTTGGAATACTGATCTTTAACCGATATAAAAAGAAGTAGATTTCACTGTCATATTTTGAGGTGGGTATATAACTTGTTGATTTTGCTGCGTAGATTGTTCCGAGAAATACCATCATGATAATGCAGGAAACTAAAGAAAAGAAGATAAACGCACTTTTATTCTTTTTGCTTGCAATAATATAAATCACAATAAAAACAAGCAGCATTAATGCAAAAAGCAGCATCACCAAAACCTCCCTTCCGGTTTACCTCTCAAAAGTATGTAGGAAGCGATGGCGGTAACAACATACGCTCGGCTGCGTGGATTACAGGCGACGGAATGTATCTGAGAGACCGCTGGCATCGCGGATCAACAGTGAATCTGGATTTTGGAGAAAAGGTAAGCTTTCAGTCGTTAGATAAGATCACCTATCAGGTTATCAAAAGAGATTATCCTTACGGTGATATCGGCGGCGGAATCCGTTTTTGTGTGAGCGCGGACGAGAATACCTATTATTATCTCGGCTTTGGTTCAAATGATCAGCTGATGAAGCTGAGACAGGTGGTTAACGGAGAAGAAACTGTTGTTGCAGCAGCGCCGGACGATTTTGAATCTAATCCGTGGAATGTGGTTTCTGAGATTTCTATTTCAGGGAATACCATTCAATGGACTCTGCAGGCACAGACTCCTGGTGGGGCTATGAAAACATGGACAGACAGCTACACCGATACAGCAGGAATCATTTCCGGCGGCTGGAGATATCCGGTAGCATTCTTCAGTCAGGGCGACTGGGGAATGATGATGGAAAATCTGAAGCTTTACGGCGAATACTCTGTTTCACCGAGCTTTACAGAGGATTTTTCAACCTACGAGACAACCCCATCTGATGAACTGGATGGAAATGTGCGTGTTTTAGGAACAAATCCAAGCGGTGCAAAGTGGGTAACGTCTATGATATATGCTGTGAATTGCGGAGACGATACTGACTGCACAGCGGCAACCGTCGGCGCTTTTCTGGGTATTCTTTATGGAACATCCGGAATACCGGAGGATTGGAGAGAATATGTGGGAGATCGGATTGTCAATGCAGCGCTGACTGCTGATTGTTATGAT
Organism: Clostridia bacterium; assembly: GCA_008668455.1. Taxonomy (GTDB): domain Bacteria; phylum Bacillota; class Clostridia; order UBA1381; family UBA1381; genus RQCD01. Next base: position 2,331 of record RQCD01000104.1, on the reverse strand, counting down.
CTTCCGGACAGCTGCCGGAAGTTAACCGAGCGTGTGATGCTTTTAATGCCGGTTGTGTTCAAGGCAAACGGTGTGAATATGGAATGGACAAACGAAGAATCTGATATTACATATAGCCGTGAGCTTGCCGGAGCAGACGGGGTTTCCTGGGATATGTACGATCGGTGTCAGTGTTCTGCAATTTCTCTCTGTTCCAGAAATCCTTATTCATTTGAAGCTTTTTCTGCAGTTTATGCAAGCGGTATATTAGAAATGGATCGGGCGCCGATTCTGAAGCCGGGGGAGACAATTCGCCTGAAGCTTCGGATGGTAAACCGCATGGTTGATCCCCGGCATATGTATTTCCGTCTTTATCTTCCGGAGGGATGGCAGGCAGACGAGTATCCGAAAAGCGCTTTTATGCCTTATCCAAATCAAAAGGAGCTTGCAGCCAAAGGACTTCCGCAGCCGGAATTTTTCTGGGAGGCGGCAGTGACAGCAGGAGAACGGATTGAACGTTCAAACCGAGTGATCATAGAGGTCTCGGCAGAAGGTCGGTCTGTTGTTTCACTGATTCCGGTTACAATTTTAGGTTAAAGGAGTTATTGCTATGAATCAGAAAACAATCTGCGGTTCGCCGGAAAATCCGAAAACATGGGTCTATCAAATCGAAAATGGATTGTATATCCGGGAAGCAAAGTTTTTTGCAAAAAAGAAACTAAAGAATCCGATCAGAATTCTGAATTTTGCGGACGTGCATTTGAATGCAGTAAATGAACAGGATCAGACAAATGCTGAAGTAATGCACACGAAGGAATGCCGCAGGTGGAATGCCGATGGCGCATCAGTGAAGGCATTGATTCGGGCGATGGATTATGCTGAGGAAAAAGGATTTGATCAGACTGTAATTTGCGGCGATGTACTCGATTATTTATCCTACGGAGCAATGGATTTGATGGACCGGTATATCTGGAGCAGAGATCCAAATGTGCTGGTTGCTTTAGGAGGACATGAACTGACCAGAGAAATGCAGACAGGGGAGGAGGATCATACGCCTCTTTCAGAAAGGCTGGCAGTACTGGAAAAGTTCTGGCGGCATAATATATACTATCTCTCCAGAGTACTGGAAAATGCGGTTATGCTGATTGTTCTTGACAACAGCCGGCATATCTACACAGCGGAGCAGGAGAAGCTTCTAAAACGTGACATAGAAACAGCAAGAAAAGAAGGATACATTGTTTTGATTTTTCAGCATGAGCCAATTTCTACGGGCAAAAAGGAAGATGAAAAGGCAAAAGCTCTGATTGTGTGTGACGGAGAATATCAGAATATATATGATGACGCAATTGGTGATTTCGAAAAAGCGGATGTGTCAACACGGGCGGTTTATCGGCTGCTCACCCGGAATGCGGATGTAATCAAAGGTTTTTTCTGTGGACATCTCCATAGCGGGTTTTATACAGAAATTAAGGGGGCGTCTCCGGAGAGAAAAACTGTTATGATTCCGCAGTATATAGAGGAAGGACTGGTATACGATGATTATGCCGGTCATGTGTTGGAAATTACAATTATATAGGGAGGATATGACATGAAAAAGGTAATGTTGATTGGCGATTCTATTCGCCTTGGATATCAGGAACAGGTCGCAAAAAATTTGGAGGGAATTGCAGAAGTATGGGGGTCGGAGGATAACTGCCGCTTTGCTAAATATACTCTGAACGAACTTGGAAGAATGTTTGAGGCATGCGGAAAACCAGATGTGATTCACTGGAATAACGGACTCTGGGATACTTCCATTGTATATCCTGAGGATGGGTCATTTACATCGGTTGATGAGTATCTGCGTGATATGTCCAGAATTTTACGGGAGCTTAGAAAGGTGACCGACAAGATTATTTTTGCAACAACTACCCCGGTAAAACCTCAAAATCCAAATCAAAAAAATGAAATTATTACTGAATATAACAAACATATAAAAATGATGATGGAAAAAGAGAATGTTATCATTAATGATCTGAATGCGCTTGTGAGCAGTCATATTGATCAATATATCTGTGAGGATCATATTCATTTAAATGAGGCGGGAAAAATAGTCTGCGGCAGAAGGGTAGCAGATGAGATACTGAAAATACTGTAAAATCTTTAACGAATAAACATATGTGCTTGAAGAATTAAATTAGTTTCAGAAATTTTGGGTAAATTTCGACTGCACTTTTATTGACATTTCCAGTTCAAAATATTAACACCTACCTTTATTTTAAGTTTATCATTATAAAAGTAATATCAACAGAATGTATAATCTTTAATAATTAATGCCTACTGAACAAATAAAAATTCGCATTATTGCTGACT
>RQCD01000106.1 GCA_008668455.1 Clostridia bacterium | reverse complement strand
GTTTATAATATTATTGAGCTGGAAAAGCCGGACGGCGTGATTTTGCAGTTCGGAGGACAAACGGCAATCAAGCTTGCAAACTTTTTGGCAGAAAAAAAGGTTCCGATTCTGGGAACGCAGCCGAAATATATAGATGAGGCAGAGGATCGGGAGAAGTTTGATGAACTGCTGGAGGAATTGCAGATCAAGCGCCCGAAAGGAAAGGCTGTCTGGTCGGTAGAGGAGGGCATCCGCGAGGCGGCACGCCTGGAATATCCGCTTTTGGTTCGTCCGTCCTATGTTCTGGGCGGTCAGGGAATGGAGATTACGGGAAGTGAGCCGGAGCTTATCCGCTATTTGACCGATGCATTCCATAAGGATCACAAAAATCCGGTTCTGATCGACCGTTATCTGGGAGGCAGAGAATTAGAGGTGGACGCAATCTGTGACGGCGAGGATGTCTTGATTCCGGGTGTGATGGAGCATTTGGAGCGTGCAGGGGTACATTCCGGAGATTCTATCTCTATCTATCCGCCGCAGCATGTGCCGGAGCATATCATTGAAAAAATTAAGGATGTCACCTATCGGATTGCCCTGGAATTAAAGGTTATCGGTATGATTAATATTCAGTTTATTGAATATCGTGATGAGCTTTATATTATTGAAGTGAATCCGCGTTCCAGCCGGACAGTTCCGTATATCACAAAGGTAACGAATGTACCGGTCATTGATATTGCTACCCGGATTATGCTCGGAGAAAAGCTCCGCGATATGGGTTATCAGACCGGCATCGCAGAAAAAACCAATACAATCGCAGTCAAAGTGCCGGTGTTTTCTACCGAAAAGCTGCCGCGCGTGGAGGTCAGCTTAGGACCGGAAATGCGTTCCACCGGAGAGGTTTTAGGGGTAGGACACAATTTTATGCAGGCGCTTTATAAAGGCTTTACCGCCGCCGGAACCACAATCCCAGAACCGGGCGCAAATATTTTAGTCACCGTCTGCGACCGGGATAAAGAGGCATTCCTGCCGCTGGCAAAGCGGATGGCGGCAATGCACTGCAAATTTATCGCAACCTCCGGAACGGCAGATTTCTTAGAGAAAAACGGCATCCGGGTGCAGCGTTCCAAAAAGATCTCCGAGGGTGTGCCGAATGTGCAGGATGTGATCCGGAGCGGTATGCTGGATTTGATGATCGATATTCCGAAAAAGGGCAATAACGATCACAGCGACGGATTTCAGATCAGAAGAACGGCGGCAGAATGCTCTGTTTCGCTTCTGACTTCCTTAGATACTGCCGGCGCACTGGTCAGCGTGATGGAAAAGGGATATACGCCGAAAGAAACAGAAGTGATTGCAGTGGAGGACATCAAATAATATGAAGCAAGTAATAACAGGCGCAAGAGTTTGGAGGAACAACCGATTCTGCGAAGAACTGTTCTTTTTAAAGGACGGTGTGATCTGTGAGAGTTTTCATGATATGACCGGAGTGGAAACGCTCGATTTCTCCGGTGCGGTGATCCTGCCCGGTTTGATTGATGTACATGTACATTTCAGAGAACCCGGGTTTTCCTATAAAGAAACAATCAAAACCGGATCAAAGGCGGCGGCACACGGTGGTTATACCGCTGTCTGCACCATGCCGAATCTCTCTCCTGCGCCGGATTCTTTAGAGCATTTAGAGCCGCAGCTTGCTGCAATCAAGCAGGATGCGTGCATTCCGGTCTTTCCCTACGGAACAATCACCAAGGGAGAGCGGGGCGAGGAGCTTTCGGATTTTTGGGCATTGTCAGAATCAGTTATTGCATTTTCGGATGACGGACGGGGTGTGCAGTCGGAAAGCATGATGCGTTCTGCTATGGAGCAGGCAAAAAAATGCGGAAAAATGATAGCGGCACATTGCGAGGATAATGCGCTTCTTTTCGGAGGCTATATCCATGACGGGCAGTATGCAAGGAAACACGGGCACCGCGGCATTTCCTCCGAGAGCGAGTGGCGGCAGATTGAACGTGATCTGCGGCTTGCAAAGGAAACCGGGTGTGCCTATCATGTTTGCCATATTTCCACAAAAGAAAGTGTGGAGCTGATCCGTCGGGCAAAGTCGGAGGGAGTGGATGTCACCTGTGAGACAGCGCCGCATTATCTGATTTTATGTGAGGACGATTTGTGCGAGGACGGACGGTTTAAAATGAATCCTCCTCTGCGGTCAAAAGAAGATCAGCAGGCTTTGCTTGCCGGTATTTTGGACGGAACAATTGATATGATCGCAACCGATCATGCACCGCATTCCGCGGAGGAAAAAAGCCGCGGCTTAGAAAAAAGCGCTATGGGCATAGTCGGACTGGAAACTGCATTTCCAATGCTGTATACTGAATTGGTGCGTACCGGCATCCTTTCTGCAGAACGGCTTGTGCAGCTGATGCACGAAAATCCAAACCGGCGGTTCCGGTTAGGACAGGACTTTGCAGCCGGAAAGCGTGCGAATATTACGATTTATGAGTTAGATACAGAATATAGGATAAACCCGGACGAGTTTTTCTCCCAGGGCAGAAGCACGCCTTTTGCAGGAAGAAAAGCCTTTGGCGTCTGCCTCGCAACGATTGCGGACGGACGGATGGTCTGGAGGAAAGGAGAAACGATTTGAAACAAGGAATCTACACGATTTTAGAAAATCACCAGATTGCGGAAAAGATTTACCGGATGAAGCTTATGGGAGATACCTCTGCGATTACTGCGCCGGGACAATTTATTAATCTCTTGTTAAACGGCTTTTATCTGCGCCGTCCGATTTCGGTGTGCGATTTAGAGGAAGGAAAAATCACCATTCTCTATAAGACGGTCGGCAAGGGTACAGAAGCCATGGCAGGCTATCAAAAAGGAAAAACACTGGATGTTCTCACTGGCTTAGGAAACGGATTTTCCGTGGAGAAGTGCGGACAGCGCCCGGTTTTAATTGGCGGCGGCATTGGTGTTCCGCCCATGTATTATCTTGCAAAATGTCTGATTCAGGCAGGCAAAGAACCGATTGCCGTGTTAGGCTTTAACCGGCGCGAGGAAAGTTTTTATATTGAAGAATTTCAAAAGCTGGGGATTCGGACAGAGGTGGCAACAGCAGACGGCTCAATCGGAACAAAAGGCTTTGTGACAGATGTTCTGCCGGATATTCCGGAGGGGGATTCCCTTTGCTGCTGCGGACCTCTCCCAATGCTCCGTGCCGTCTATGAAGCAAGCAAATTAGACGGACAATTCAGCTTTGAGGAACGGATGGGATGCGGCTTTGGAGCATGCATGGGATGCAGCTGTAAAACGCTTTATGGAAATAAACGAATCTGTAAGGACGGACCAGTTCTGGAAAGGGGGGAAATCCTGTGGGATGCGAAGTAACTTTAAGCGGACTCACCCTTTCCAATCCGGTGATTCCGGCAAGCGGAACATTCGGGTTTGGATATGAGTTTGCAGAGCTTTACGATATTAATCTGTTAGGTTCGTTTTCCTTTAAAGGAACAACCAAAGAGGAACGATTTGGAAATCCAACGCCGCGGATTGCAGAGGGTACCGGAGGACTGATTAATTCGGTCGGCTTGCAGAATCCGGGAGTGGAGAGAGTTATCTCTGAGGAGCTTCCAAAACTTTCCAAATGCTTTCACAAGCCGGTGATTGCAAATGTCAGCGGTTTTTCGTTGGATGAATACGCATATTGCTGTGAAAAGCTTGACCGGGAGGAGCAGGTTGGAATTTTAGAGGTGAATATCAGCTGTCCAAACGTGCATAACGGCGGTATGAGCTTTGGCACAGATCCCAAGGAGGCGGCAGCGGTCACCCGGGCAGTAAAAGCGGTCACGAAAAAACCGGTTTATATGAAACTAAGTCCGAATGTGACCGATATTGTTTCGATTGCAAAGGCATGCGAGGATGCCGGAGCGGACGGAATCAGTCTGATTAATACACTGATGGGAATGCGGATTGACCTAAAGAGCAAAAAGCCGGTCATTGCCAATAAAATGGGCGGTTTTTCCGGGAGCGCGATTTTTCCGGTGGCGGTTCGGATGGGGTATCTGGTCTATGCGCCGGTATCTGGTCCGGTGCTCGGAATGGGCGGTGTGAGCAGTGCGGAGGATGTTATTGAGATGATGCTTGCCGGTGCGACGGCAGTCGAGATCGGCGCGGCAAATTTAGTCAATCCTTATGCCTGCCGCGATATCATCGAGGAACTGCCGCAGGTGATGGAGAAGTATGGAATCAAAAATTTAAGTGAAATCATAGGAGGAGCGCACAGATGAGCAAGGATGTTATTATTGCATGTGATTTTCCGGGAGAACGGGAAGTGATGGAGTTTTTGGACTTATTCCGGGAGGAAAAGCCATATGTCAAGATTGGAATGGAGCTTTTTTACGGAGCAGGCCCTGAAATTGTACGCCAGATCAAAAAACGCGGACATAAAATCTTTTTGGATTTAAAGCTGCACGATATTCCGAACACAGTGAAAAAGTCGATGTCAGTGCTATCCTCTTTGGATGTTGATATGTGTAATCTGCATGCATCCGGAACGATTCCGATGATGGAGGCGGCGCTGGAGGGGTTGACGCGCCCGGACGGAACGCGTCCGCTCTTAATCGCGGTGACCCAGCTGACCTCAACAGACGAGGAGCATATGCACAGGGATCTTTTGATTCCCGAACCGATTGACAAGGTTGTGATGCATTATGCACAGAATGCAAAAAAAGCAGGATTAGACGGTGTGGTATGCTCGCCGTTGGAGGCAGGCAAGGTAAAATCCGTTTGCGGAGAAGCCTTTTTGACTGTGACACCGGGCGTCCGCTTTGCGGACGGCGACGCGGGCGATCAGAAACGCGTTACCACTCCGGAGAAAGCAAGGAAATTAGGTTCTGATTATATTGTGGTCGGCAGACCGATCACAGCTGCTGCCGATCCGGTTGCGGCATACAGAAGATGTGTAAAAGAGTTTTTAGGCTAAGGAGGAAAAGCGAATGGAACAGAAAATTGCAAAGGATTTACTATCGATCGGAGCAGTCTTTTTAAGTCCGGAAAAACCGTTTACCTGGGCAAGCGGCATCAAAAGTCCGGTTTACTGCGACAACCGTCTGACCCTGACCGCGCCGGAGGTGCGGACGCATGTGGAGGAGGGTTTAGCAGAAGTCATCCGCCGGGAATATCCGGACTGTGAGGTGCTGATGGGAACAAGTACAGCCGGAATTGCGCATGCGGCAATTACCGCGCATCTTTTAGGTTTGCCGATGGGATATGTCCGTTCAGGCGCAAAGGATCACGGACGCGGCAATCAGATTGAGGGAAAACTCAATCCCGGAGAAAAGGTTGTTGTGGTGGAGGATTTAATTTCCACCGGCGGCAGCGTTTTAGAGGTGGTGAATGTTCTGCGCGAAGCAGGAGCAGAGGTTTTAGGCATTGCAAGCATTTTCACCTATGGCATGAAAAAAGGTCTGGAGCGGCTTGAGAGTGCAAATGTCAAAAATGTCAGTCTGAGCAATTTTGATGCAGTGGCAGAGGTTGCCGCGAAGGAAGGATATATTAAGCCGGAGGATGTACAGAGGCTTTTAAAATTCCGGGATAATCCCTCGGACGAAAGCTGGATCAGAGCATAGGAAAGGGGCAGAATGCATGAGAAGTCTGATTGATATTATTGATTTATCGGTGGAAGAAATTGATGAGTTGATCCAAAGTGCAAATGATATTATCAAAAACCCGGAAAAATATCGGGAGGCTTGCAGGTATAAAAAGCTCGCAACGCTGTTTTTTGAGCCGTCTACACGGACAAGACTCAGCTTTGAGGCGGCAATGATGGAATTGGGCGGCAAGGTGTTAGGCTTTTCGGAGGCGGCATCCAGTTCTGCATCCAAGGGAGAAAGCGTTTCGGATACCGTTCGGGTGGTGAGCTGCTATGCAGACATTATCGCTATGCGGCATCCAAAGGAGGGCGCGCCGATGGTTGCGTCTATGCATGCCGGTGTTCCGGTGATCAATGCCGGGGACGGCGGACATAATCATCCGACCCAAACACTGACCGATCTTCTGACCATTAAACGTGAAAAGGGAAGATTAGATCATTTAACAATTGGTCTGTGCGGCGACTTAAAATTCGGACGGACAGTTC
>RQCD01000013.1 GCA_008668455.1 Clostridia bacterium | reverse complement strand
GATCAAGAATGTAGCGATTACGGTTTCTCAGCTGGAAAAGGCGCTTGAGAATAAAATTACATTTGACGGCTCGGCATTTGACGGATTTGTCTCGGTGGAGGAATCGGAGATGTATTTTTATCCGATTTTAGATACCTTTGCAATTTTCCCGTGGCGGCCGCATCAGGGAAAGGTTGCCCGGCTGATCTGTGATATTTATACAGCTGCCCGCAAGCCGTTTACAGGTGATCCGCGCTATATCCTGAAAAAGGTGATGCAGGAAGCCTTTGAGATGGGGTGTGACTGTCAGGTCGGACCGGAGGGTGAAGTTTATTTGTTTAATACGGATGATTCCGGCGCACCGCTTGCAAGCACGAATGATGAGGGCGGATATTTCGATGTTGCTCAGTTGGATAACGGAGAAAACTGCCGCCGCGAAATTGTACTGACACTGGAGGATATGGATTTTGAGGTGGAGGCGTCGCACCATGAGTCGGGCAGGGGACAGCACGAGGTGGTTTTCGGAAAGGATTCTGCCCTGGTGACTGCCGACAGAATTACCACCTTTAAAATGGTGGTAAAAACAATTGCAAAGCGGCATGGACTGCACGCAACCTTTATGCCGAAGCCCTTACAGACGGAGGATGGCTCAGCGCTGCATCTGAATTTCAGCCTTTTGCAGAACGGGAAAAATATTTTTGCGGAAAACGGCGCCTTGAGCGATCCTGCAAAAAGCTTTATTGCAGGGATGCTTGCGCATGCAAGAGAGATCTCCTGCCTGACCAATCCTACGGTCAACTCCTACAAACGGTTTCTGATGCAGGAAAAAAACTGCGTCAATTATCTTGCCTGGTCGGAAAAGAACCGCAGTCTGGCAATCCGTGTTCCGTCCGATTTAGAAAATTCCGCAAGGATCGAATACCGTGTTCCGGATCTGACCTGCAACCCGTATTTCGCTCTGGCAGCCTGTATCAAGGCAGGACTGGACGGAATCCGCCAGGGCATGCAGCCGCCGGAACGCGTGGATCACAATCCGTCGGTTCTGTCTGAGGAAAAACGCAGGGAGGAGGGCATTGATTCCATGCCGTACAGTCTGATTGAGGCAATTGATACGGCGAAAGACTCGGTCTTTGTCCGTGAGCTGCTGGGAGATGCGCTTCATGCACGCTATCTGGATGCAAAGCAGAGAGAATATGAGGACTATTGCCGCCAAATTACCCAATGGGAGCTTTCCCGTTATCTGATACGTTATTAAGGCATACAAAAGGGGTAAAGGAGGTGACAGCTTGGAGAGGATCGTTTTAGGCTTTGCAAAGGATGAGGTACAGCAAAAGCTTCAGCGGATGCTGAGCGGAAGCGGCTATGAAATTGTTGCAGGCTGTCATTCCGGCGCAGAGCTGATCCGAACGGTGCGCCACCGGGGCGATTGCATTGTAATTATGGGCTTTAAGCTGCCGGACGCAACTGCGGAGGAAATCATGGAAGATCTCCCGGAGGGATGTCCGATGATTTCACTGATCCGTCCGGATCAGCAGACATTGATTGCAAACGGTGACATTGTTTCTATGCCGCTGCCGGTGAATCATGTGCAGCTGATTTCTACGATTGATATGCTGACCGGCAGGGCGAGGAAAAAGAAAAAGCCAAAGCCGGAGCGGAGCGAGGAGGATCAGCGGCTGATCACACAGGCAAAGCAGGTTTTAATGGAAAAATATATGATGACGGAGGAGCAGGCACACCGCTTTATTCAAAAGCGCAGCATGGACTCCGGCAGTAGATTTACAGATACGGCAAAATATATTTTAAGTGAGTTAGGAGTGTTCTGATGAAATTTACAAAAATGCAGGGCTTAGGTAACGATTATATTTATGTCAACTGCTTTTCGGAGCAGGTTCCGGAGGAGATCGGCGCGCTGGCAAAGCGTGTGAGCAACCGGCATTTCGGAATCGGATCGGACGGCTTGGTGCTGATCCGTCCGTCTGACTATGCGGATTTCCGGATGGATATGTATAATTCGGACGGAACGCAGGCAGAAATGTGCGGCAATGCGATCCGCTGTGTAGGAAAATATGTGTACGACCGCGGACTGACCCGAAAAACAACCGTTACGGTAGAAACGCTTGCAGGTATTAAAACCTTAGAGCTTTTTTTGGAGCAGGGCTGTGTGAAAACGGTTCGTGTCAATATGGGCGTCCCGGAGCTTTTGCCGAAAAATATTCCGATTGCGTCCGGGCTGGAACGCTTTGTGGAACAGCCGGTGGAGGTGGACGGGGTAACCTATTCCGTCACAGGTGTTTCCATGGGAAATCCGCATGCGGTTGTGTTTTACGGTGATCCGGAGAATTTAGAAATTGAAAGGTTAGGACCAAAATTTGAGCATCATCCGCTTTTCCCAAAAAGAATTAATACAGAATTTATTCAGGTGATTGATCCACACACGGTAAAAATGCGTGTGTGGGAGCGCGGAGCAGGGGAGACGCTTGCCTGCGGAACGGGCGCATGCGCTGTGATGACAGCATGCCGGCTTTCCGGCAAGGTAGAGCAGGAGGCAGACATCATCTTGCTGGGCGGAACGCTGCATATTGAGTGGGAAAAAGAGGGTACGCCGGTTTATATGACCGGCGCGGCAGAATTTGTGTTTGACGGAGAAATAGGAGGAAACGATGGCAAATATTAATGAGAACTATAATAAGCTGCCCGGCAGCTACCTTTTTTCAACCATTGCAAAAAAGGTTTCAGAATATCAGGCGAAGAGCCCGGAGGCAAAGCTGATCCGGATGGGAATCGGAGACGTTACCCGTCCGCTTGCACCGGCGGTGATTGATGCTATGCATAAGGCTGTGGACGAAATGGGAACATTCGAGGGTTTTCATGGCTATGGACCGGAGCAGGGTTATGATTTTCTGCGCGAATTGATTGCAAAGAACGATTATGAGGCACGCGGCGTGGCAATTGATACGGATGAAATTTTTGTGTCAGACGGTGCAAAATCAGACTGCGGAAATATTACCGATATTTTTGCGGCGGAAAATGTAGTGGCTGTCTGCAATCCGGTTTACCCGGTTTATATCGACACCAATGCGATGAGCGGACGGGCAGGCGACTTTATCGGCGACCGCTGGTCAAAGCTTGTTTATATGGACTGCGTAGAGGAGAACGGTTTTCTGCCGGAAATTCCAAAACAAAAGGTGGATATGATTTATCTTTGTTTCCCCAATAACCCAACCGGTATGGCGGCAAATCGGACGGAGCTTCAGAAGTGGGTGGATTATGCAAGAGAAAATGACGCAGTGATCCTCTATGATTCTGCTTATGAGGCATTTATCACCGACCCGGATGTTCCGCATAGCATTTTTGAGATTGAGGGTGCAAAGGAGTGTGCAATTGAGTTCCGGAGCTTTTCCAAGACAGCAGGCTTTACCGGTACGCGGTGTGCTTATACAGTTGTTCCGAAAGTGCTCATCCGGAACAATACTTCCTTAAATGCACTCTGGAACAGACGGCAGTGCACCAAGTTTAACGGTGTTCCGTATGTGACCCAGCGTGCGGCAGCGGCGGTTTATACCGAAGCCGGGAAAACACAGATCCGGGAAACGATTTCCTATTATCAGGAAAATGCAGGATTGATCCGCGAGGGACTTAAAAACGCAGGGCTGACAGTTTACGGCGGCGTGAATGCGCCTTATATCTGGGCAAAAACGCCGGACGGGAAAAAATCCTGGGAATTTTTTGACACACTCTTGGAGCAGGCAAATGTTGTTACGACGCCGGGCGTCGGATTTGGTCCTGCTGGAGAGGGATATATCCGTCTGACAGCATTCGGAGACCGTGAAAAAACTGCTGAAGCAGTGGAGCGAATCCGGAAGATTCTTTGAGAAAAATACGTATTGAAAAATAAAAAAACCTATAGTAAAATAACAATGTTGAGAAAAGTGCATCAGCAAATTATGAAAGGAAACAGAAGATATGGCAGAATTACGTTGGAATCCGTTAATTAAAGATTGGGTGATGATCGCATCGCACCGGCAGAACCGGCCGCAGATGCCGAAGGACTGGTGTCCGTTTTGTCCGGGCTCTGGAAAAGTTCCGGATCATTTTACCGTTTATAAATACGATAATGACTTCCCGGCATTAAGCCAGAATCCTCCCGAGCCGGATGATGTGGCAACGGAGCTTTACAAAACGCGTCCGGCTTACGGAAAGTGTGAAGTGATTTTGTATTCGCCGGAGCATACCGTAACGCTTCCGGAGCTGAAGGTTCCGCATATCCGCGAGCTGGTGGATCTGTGGCAGCAGCGTTTTGAGGAAATTCAGAAGGATGAAAAAATCAAGTACGTCTTTATCTTTGAAAACCGCGGCGCAGCAGTGGGAGTAACGATGCCGCATCCGCACGGTCAGATTTACGGCTATTCCGTAATCCCCAAAAAAATCGAGCTGGAAATGGCTTCCTTCCGGGAGCATCTGGACGAAACCGGTCGCTGCCTGATGTGCGATATGTTAGAGGATGAGAAGAAAGCCGGATCGCGTGTGATCTTTGAAAATGACGATTTTATCGTGTTCCTGCCGTTTTTCTGTGAATACCCGTATGGCGTCTATATTTCTGCAAAGCGGCATATTCAGAATCTTTCGCAGATGACGGAGGAGGAGAAGAACAGCCTGGCAAAGACCTTGAAAGAAACTGCCGGTATGCTGGACAGTCTTTTTGACTATACCTTCCCGTATATGATGTGTATGTACCAGAATCCGGTCAACAGCGGCAACACAGATTTCCATCATTTCCATATTGCATTTTATCCGCCGATGCGTTCTGCGGATAAGATCAAATATAATGCCTCCTCCGAAACAGGCGCGTGGGCGCACTGCAATCCGACTGCACCGGAGGATAAGGCAAAGGAGCTTCGCGCCGCACACGAAAAATTTTTAAAGAAAATCGGAGAATAGAGCAATGGAGCTGACCTCACCAAAGGTAATTAAAGAGCTTGCAGCACGTCACGGATTTACATTCTCCAAAGGCTTGGGGCAGAATTTCCTGCTGGATCCGGACGTTTTGGAGGATATTTGTGCTGCGGCAGGCGCTGCGGACGCGGCAATTGAAATCGGCCCTGGCTTCGGTGTTTTAACAAAGGAGCTTGCAAAGCATTTCTCATCTGTTGTTTCGGTTGAGCTTGACCGGCGGTTAGTTCCTGTTTTGGAGGAAACGCTGGAGGGGCTTGATAATGTGGAAATCCTCATAGGCGACGTGATGAAGATGGATTTGGGAGCGGTGATTGCAGAACGTTTCCCCGGACAAAGGGTCAGCGTTGCGGCAAATCTGCCTTATTATATCACCACGCCGATTCTGACCGGACTGCTTGAAAACAAGCTGCCGGTTTCGGACATTGTGGTCATGATTCAAAAGGAGGTTGCCCAGAGAATCTGCGCTCCGGCAGGAACAAAGGAATATGGAGCAATCAGTGTGCTGTGTCAGTATTACACTGAGCCGGAGATCATCACAATCGTTCCTGCCGGTTCATTTTTTCCGCCGCCCAAGGTGGATTCCGCAGTACTCAGAATGCATGTTCCGGAAAAACCGAACCTTGAAAGCGTGGACGAAACACTCTTTTTCCGGATTGTGAGGGCGGCGTTTGCACAGCGGCGAAAAACGCTCCTGAACTGTCTTTCGCATGTATTCGGATATGAAAAGGATGTTTTGACAAGCGCTTTGGAGCGGGCGGAAATTTCGCCTATGATCCGGGGAGAAAAATTAGGGTTGGAGGAATTTGAAAGAATTACAAAGGAATTAAAGAGCATTGAAGAACGGAGGCATAAGACGTGATTGAATTGAACAGGGAACAGGAAGCGAGAATGATTGGAGAGCGAATCCGCTGGCAGCGAAAGCGTATGGACTATACACAGTCGGAGCTTGCCCGGCTGCTCGGAATCTCTACTCCAATGCTGATCAGCTACGAAAAGGGGAGAGCTGTTCCAGGCGTCTCATTGGCAATGAAAATGTCTAAGATTCTGCATTGCCCGGTAGACGCACTCCTTTTCAAAGAGCTTTCAGAACAGCTTCAGAACAATCATGAAATTTTTGATCAAAAAACCGGAGAATGCTTTCTTTTCAAGAAGCAGAAGGATTGAAATTACAAAAATATTACAAAAATCAAAAAAAGTTGTTAAAAATGTTTGACAAATCGAAAAAAATAGTGTATAATAGATTTGTAACAATTTTGAAATAACTTTTGGAGGCTACATATATGAGAAATCTGAAACATTCGCTGGCAGCTTTTCTGGCTGTTGCGATGGTAGGCTCTCTGGCGGCAAAGCAGGCGTCCTTAGTGACAAATGCAAAGGCAGACAGGGCGGTTGTCGCTCCTGTTTCCCCTGCGCCGGCTCCGGCAGTTTTAGCCGGCGACGGTGAGGGCGATACCCCGGAGACAGCAGAGAATCAGGAAACACAGGAAGAAAAGAAGATTCCGGAAAAGGGATATGTCCTGATCACGGAAAACGTGCTGAATGTCCGTAGTGAAGCAAATCAGGAATCAGAGATGATCGGTCAGCTCAGCTGTGCACAGGAGGTGCAGATTTCCGGTCAGGAGGGTGATTGGTACAAAATTTCCTTTGGAGATCAGACCGGATATGTTTTTGCAGAATTTATCACAGAGTCCTATGAGGAAGCGCAGAAGGCTTATTTAGAAAATTTTGCTTATGAAATCGGAAGCACAAATGCCGGCGGTGTGAATATCCGCGACGGCATCGGAACGGATGGGACAAACGTTATTGATCAGCTGGATGAGGACGATAAGATCGTGATTCTGGAGCGGCTGGAGGATGGCTGGCTGAAGGTTTATTATGGCGATCACTATGATTTAGGCTATATGCTTGCCGATTATGTAACGGTGGAGAATACCGTTCCGAAGGAGACAATTTTAAGTCTCAGAAAGGATCAGATGCAGGCAATGGCAAAGCCGGGTGTGATCAGCGCACAGGGTTCGTCTGTGAATGTCCGCGCATTCCCGAACGATTCTGCTGAAATTGTGGATTCCCTTTCCGACGGTACAAAGTGTTCCATTGTAACAAAGGGATCGAACTGGACAAAAATTTCGGTTAACGGAAGATATGCTTATGTGAAGTCTGATTATATTCAGACGGAAGAAGAAATTCAGGCACAAAAGCAGGCAGCTGAAAAGGCAGCGGCAGAAAAAGCTGCAAAGGAGGCTGCAAAAAAGACCGCAGCAACAGTCAAAACGAAAAAGTCTGCAACCAAGACAGCTGAGGCTGCTGCGGTGAATACAGAATCAAAGACAAGCGCTCCGGCAGGCAGCAAGGGACAGGCAATTGTGGAGGAAGCAAAGAAATATCTTGGAGTGCGCTATGTATACGGCGGAACTTCTCCGTCCGGGTTTGACTGCTCCGGTTTGGTGCAGTATGTATGCCGGAAAAACGGAATCTCGGTCAGCCGGTCATCAAAGGAGCAGTATCATAACGGTGTAAGCGTATCAAGAAGCGAGCTTCAGCCGGGAGATCTGGTGTTCTTCTCGAAGGGCGCAGGAATTTCCCACGTGGGAATCTACGCAGGGAACGGTTCTGTCATCCATTCTCCGAGCCCGGGAAAAACAGTTTGCTACACTTCTTTGAGTAAAATGAGCAGCTACTCAACCTATGTAGGCGCAAGAAGGGTTTCATAAAAGAAGAAAGACATAGCTTCAGGCTAAAATCCGCCTTAGGACGGATTTTAGCCGTTTTTATGTTTTATTTGGCATTCCCGCGTTAAATGAGAAAAAATTTCGTAAATTTTTCAGATTATTTGATAAATTTAAAAAAAAACACTTGACTTTTTGTCTGATTTCTGATATGATTGTAGAAACGTGCAAAGGGGGATGAATATGAGAGGCTTTAAAAATCACCATGGGATTTTTAATATTTTCTGTTCATTTTCTTTTGATTTTGGTAAAAAGAGCTGACATTGTTTTTTTATCATCGCAATTGTCAGTTTTTTTATGCCTAAAGAAACTTTACGGAGGGGTAGAACAAATGAAAATTATTTATCAGGTTGAGGATAAGCCGAGGTTTGGTCAGCTGATTGTATTTGCAATCCAGCAGCTTCTGGCGATTATGGCGGCAACGTTGGTTGTTCCGGTAATTGTCGGAAACGGAATGAGCCCGGCAGCAGCGCTCTTTGGCGCCGGTGTAGGAACACTTGTCTATATTGCATTTACGAAAAAGCAGAGTCCTGTTTTCTTGGGTTCGTCTTTTGCGTTTTTAGGCTCTATGGCGGCAGCCTTTGCAGGCGGTGTATCAATGTCACTGGGGTATTTAGGATTGATTCTGGGTGCGATTTTTGCAGGCTTGGTGTATGTTTTTATTGCGGCAATTGTAAAGGCAGTCGGCGTTAATTGGCTTAACCGCCTTATGCCGGCAGTGGTAATCGGACCGACGGTTGCCATTATCGGACTTTCTCTGGCAGGAAATGCTGTTGGGGATATCGTAAGCGGAAATGTGATGATCGGAGAGACACAGGCAGCGTCGCCGCTTGTTTGCTTTGTTTGCGGTTTGGTAACCCTGTACACTGTCATCCTGGCATCCACCTTCGGAAAGAGAACGGCAAAGCTGATTCCATTCATTATCGGTATTGCAGCAGGCTATGCGGTTTCTGCTATTTTCACCGTTATTGGAAACGCAGCAGGGATTGACGCGTTAAAGGTATTGGATTTCTCTCCGTTTAATGCACTGGTGGCAGACGGCATAGGCTTACATACCTTCATTGCTGTTCCGGATTTTACATTCTTAACAGCCGCAAAGGGCTTTGGAGAATTAAACGGAACGTATGTCGGAACGGTTGCTGTGGCTTATGTTCCGGTTGCGTTTGTGGTTTTTGCAGAGCATATTGCAGATCATAAGAACCTGTCCTCTGTCATTGGGAGAGACTTATTGGAAAAGCCGGGTCTTTCCAGAACACTTTTGGGAGACGGTGTGGGTTCTATGGCAGGCGCAATCTTCGGAGGATGTCCGAACACAACCTACGGAGAATCCATCGGCTGTGTAGCGATTACCGGAAACGCTTCGGTTGCCACAATCCTTGCAGCGTCTATCGGTGCAATTCTGATTTCGTTCCTGTCTCCGTTTGTTGCGATTGTAAATTCCATTCCGTCCTGTGTCATGGGCGGTGTCTGCATGACGCTTTATGGCTTTATCGCAGTCAGCGGTTTGAGAATGTTTAAGGATATTGACTTGGATAAGAATAAGAATCTGTTTGTTGTTTCGGTCATTCTGATTGCAGGAATCGGCGGTTTGTCGCTGACATTTGGAAGCGTTACCCTGACCCCGGTTGCAGTTGCTCTGATTTTGGGTATCGTGACAAATCTGATGCTGAAAAATAGTGAGGACTAAATTCTGATATGTTGAAAAAAGCTGTTCCATTGCGGACAGCTTTTTTTTTCAAAACGCTTGACTCTCCCCCATGAGGAGGGTGTATAATGGTGATGAACCAAGCATTGAAAGGGGAGAGGTCAGATGCTTCGTATCGGAGAATTTTCAAAGCTTTCCAAAACAACGGTCAAAACACTGCGGTATTATGACAAGGTGGGTCTTTTGAAACCGGCATTTGTAGACAGCTTTACAGGTTACCGTTATTACACGAATGAGCAGCTTGAAACTATGCATCGCATTCTGATGTATAAAAGGGCAGGGAGTTATTACGGATTCAGAATGATGCCGGGTGTGAAATTATAGAGTAAATCATGAAGGATGTAAGAAGAGTGCGGTCTTTTTACATCCTTCGTTTTTATGCTCACATTCTGACCGTTATTTTCATACTATACAGTATCGGAAATACTCCGATAGATTTTGGGAGGGATGGATATGTTTCGAACAATTTCTGTGATCGGCGGAGATCTGCGCCAGCTCACGCTTGCGGACGCGCTGGAGGCAGACGGAAACCGGGTCAGAGTCTATGGATTTGATAAAGCCGAGGAATGCTCCAAAAAGGCAGAAAGTCTTGAGGCGGCGGCGCAAAGCGACATGATCATCCTGCCGCTGCCGGTGAGTCACGACCAGATTTCTCTGAATGCGCCCTTTAGCACAGAGACAATTCCGTTGGAGGAGCTGATTGTGCGGTTGACCCCAAAGCAGCTGATTTTTGGCGGAAAGATCAGCAGTCAGCTGCGGGAGCGGCTTTCCGGAATCACCTGCTATGATTATTTTGAACGTGAGGAGCTGAGTGTTGCAAATGCAATCCCAACGGCAGAGGGTGCGATTGAGATTGCGCTTTCCGAGCTTCCGAGAACGCTGCACCGGAGCAAGTGCCTGGTGGTGGGATTTGGGAGAATCGGAAAGGTGCTTGCCGACCGGCTTCGGGCATTCGGTGCATGCGTCACGGTTTCTGCCAGGAAATATAGCGATTTTGCATGGATTAATGCCTATGGATATCAATCGGTTTCCACCGAAGCGATCCGGGAGTGTGCCGGAGCGTTTGATGTCATCTTCAACACCGTTCCGCACCTGCTCTTTGGGCATGACGTTTTGGAACGGCTTGATGCTGGATGTCTTTTGATTGATCTGGCCTCCAAGCCGGGCGGTGTGGATTTCACCGCTGCAAAGGAGCTGGGGGTTAAGGTGATCTGGGCATTGAGCCTGCCGGGAAAAACAGCGCCGATCACATCGGGAGAAATGATCAAAAAGACGATCACCAACATTATGAAAGAAATGGAGGAATCATAAGTGGACTTATCTTCCAAGACAATCGGCTTTGCAATGACCGGTTCGTTTTGTACGTTTCGGCGCGTTTTAAAGGAGTTAGAAACGCTTGCCCAAACAGGTGCAACGATTATTCCGATTATGAGCAGGAATGCCTATGAAACGGATACGCGCTTTGGAACGAGCGAATATTTTCAGGGAGAGCTTTTAAGAATCTGTAATAATCCGATTCTACATACCGTCCGGGATGCAGAGCCGATCGGTCCGAAAGGTTATCTGGATTTACTGATTATCGCACCGGCAACCGGAAACACGATTGCAAAGCTTGCTTCCGGTATTGCCGATACCTCGGTTACGATGGCGGCAAAGGCGCATTTGAGAAATCAGAAGCCGGTTCTCTTAGCGGTATCTACCAATGACGGATTATCCGGCGCGGCAAAAAATATCGGAACGCTTTTAAACCGCAGTCAATATTTCTTTGTTCCGTTCGGACAGGACGACTGTGAAAAAAAGCCGCGTTCTTTAGTAAGCGATATGCAGAAAATTCTGCCGGCGGCAGAAGCGGCGTTGGAGAAAAAACAACTACAGCCGATTTTGTGCTGATCAGATAGGGATCGGATAAGAAATTTGTCCGATCCCGTTTTATGAATATGGAGTGGTGAGAATATGAACGCTTTTTGGATCGCTTTTTTCTTTGCCCTGGCGCTTTCTGCGGACGCATTTTTTGCAGGTCTTTCCTATGGCAGCAGTAATATTCGGATTCCGGCAGGCTCTGTCTGGATTATCAGCGGTGTGGGCGGTGTGATATTAGGAATCTTTCTGTGGCTTGGTTCTGTCTTAAAACCGTTTTTTTCGGCGCGCTTATCGTCTGTTGTCAGTTTTTTGATTTTATTTTTGCTGGGGGTCAGCCGGCTTTTGGACGGCGCTGCAAAATCACTGATCCGAAAGCATCAGAAGCTTTGCAGTCACTGGAATTTCTCGTTTTTTCATCTGCGTTTTGTCCTGACGCTTTATGCTGATCCGGAGGAGGCGGACGTAGATCAGTCTAAAAGTCTTTCTCCAAAGGAGGCTCTCGCGCTTGCGGTGTCGCTTTCATTAGACAGCGTTGCGGCAGGAATCGGCGCAGCAATCGGAAATATCGAGATTCCGGCAGTGATTTTCTGGTCTGTTGTTTTTAACGCTGCAGCAGTTTTGTCCGGGTGTTCGCTGGGGGCGCGGCTTTCTTCCCGGTTTCCGGATTGGTTTTCCGGCATCAGCGGAATTATTTTAATTCTCTTAGCAGTTTTCCGGACGATTTAAATGTTTTATTTTTGTGAACAAAATGCAGGGGGTCTTGTTTTTTTCATAAAAGTATGATACAATAAAGCTAAGTCCGAGAAACGGAGGAATTGATATGAAGAAAAAAAAGGCGGTTAAGGTCATTTTATGGATTTTGGCTGCAATTTTCGTGATTGCCGCAATTGGTGTCGGCGGTTTATATTATTACTGGAAGTTTGAGGTGATGCCGCGGCTGATGCCAAGTGCGTCTCCGGGTGTGGCAGGAGAGGTGATTCCGGAAACGGCATTGCCGGAAAATGCCGGTGAGGTGCTGATTGAGCAGGTGGAGGCGATTATCCAGGAAAACGATATGCAGGATTACCTGAATCAGGAAAGCCCGAAAGAGGCTGGGCGGCTTTTAAATCTCTTAGAGACGGCAAAGAAGAAAAAGGAGGCGCAGCGGCAGGAGCGGGTTCAGGCAGAAATTCCTGCTCCGGTGCAGGAAACCCTTGCGCCGGTAGCAACCGAGAAACCGAAAACTGCAAAATCAGCCTATGAGAAATACAAGGATCAGATTGATCCGAGGGATTTAGCGGCAGGGCTTGCGCTTGCGAGTAAGGTGGATGTCGGATATATTATGGGTCTTTTAAGCGGAGGCTTAACCTCGGAGGAACGCTCCGAGCTGAAAAAGTATTTAATGCAGAGGATGTCCTCCTCGGAAATTTCCAAGGGGATTCAGCTGTTTTCAAAATACTCGTACTTATTATAATGGAGGAAACTGATCATGATTCGAAAGCTCACCGCAGAGGATTATCAGGTCTGCTGTGATATGATGGATGAATTTTATCATACGGACGGCGTACTTGCGCCGATTCCGGCAGAACAGATTCAAAAAAACGTGCAGGAGGCGCTTGCCGGGAGTCCGTATCTTGCATTATATGTGTTTGAATGTGACGGTCAGCCTGCCGGCTACGGTCAGCTGTCCTTTACCTATTCCGGCGAGGCAGGCGGTTTGTGCGTGCTTTTGGAGGAAATCTATGTCCGTCCGGCATTTCAGGGGAGAGGACTTGGAACAGAGTATTTGCAGTTTGTGAAAGAGGAATACGGGAAAAAGGCGGTACGCCTTCGCCTGGAGGCATGTCCGAGCAACCGGAAAGCAATTCGGCTTTATAAAAAAATAGGCTTTTCGGAGCTACCGTATGTACAAATGATTATGGACCGATAAAAAAATGCTGATGCCTGGGATAGACATCAGCATTTTTTCATGTTATGATGCGTGCAGCCTGATTTGCTTCTTCAAATTGTCCCACAAGATTAGAAATTGCCGCAATCTGTCCGTCTGTCAGCTTGGAGATGTCGATAAATCTATTTCGTCTGATGCCTAAAAGATACTCGATGGATACGTTAAATTCATAGGATAGCTTGATCAAAACAGCAACCGACGGCAGTCGTTCCTGATTTTCATAAGCGGAGATGATTGATTTGTTGACCCCTATTTTCGACGCCAACTGTGCCTGGGTCAATCTCTTTTGCCTGCGCAGCCCTCTTATGTTTTCCGATAATATTTCTTTCATTTTCAACCTCTTTTCCACTATTTGTTTCCTTTTATTGTATCTTAGTTGTAAATACATATGGTGAATTTTGTTTTATATTATGTGGAATACTTTATAATTATTCGATCAAATACCTTAAAATAAAAACAAATAGTGGAAAAAGTATTGACATATAGTGGAATACAGGGTATAATAGAAATATCAGGAAATTATATTTTCTGATAAACCGATCATAGACCATTGATTTGCCGTCCCGCGGAAGCATCCGACACAACTGCTTCTGCGGAGATGCCCGGATTCCCGGAGAGGAGCGTATCCCGTGTTCCGCTGCGTCTTTTGCGCAGATTTTTTCTGTCACACTTTTATAGGAGTCTGAAGCTTTCCGGCAAATCAAAGAAATCCCCCTGCCGCACCCGGCAGGGGGATTTCCTTTCCTTAGAATTTACTTCTTGCAGTATAGTGTGTATGTAAAAGCTCATGCGCTTTATGCGATCCGGGTTCTCCGAAGAACTCCTTATACAGCAGCTGAATATCAGGATTTTCGTGACTCTTGCGGATTTTTGACGCTTCATCCTCAGAATAGAGCGCCTTTGCGCGTTCTGCCTTGACATCAACATCCATCCAGGTTTTTGCCGAGCAGATCGGCTGACCGCCGCCGGTGACGCAGCCGCCGGGGCATGCCATAATCTCTACAAATTCATATTCCTTTTCGCCGGAACGAATGCTTTCCAAAAGCTTTCTGGCGTTTCCTAAGCCATGCGCAATTGCCACACGGACATCCTTGCCGCCCAGGGTCAGAGTTGCCTCCTTGATTCCCTCTGTTCCGCGAACCTGTGTGAATTCAAGCTTTTCAAGCGGTTTCTTTTCCACAAGCTCTGAAACGGTACGGAGCGCTGCCTCCATTACACCGCCGGTTACGCCAAAGATCACGCCTGCACCGGTTGCTTCCTCAAACGGCTGGTCAAAGCTTTCCTCCGGCAGCTCGCAGAACTTAATGCCGGACTGCTTAATCATTTTTGCTAATTCGCGTGTGGAAATGACAATATCTACATCGCGGAGTCCGTCTGCCTCCATTTCCGGACGTCCCGCCTCAAATTTCTTTGCAACACAGGGCATTACCGATACCACAACAATCTTTTTCGGGTCAATATTGTGCTTTTCTGCATAATAGCTTTTCAGCACTGCACCAAACATTTGATGCGGAGATTTACAGCTGGAGAGATTGTCCAGGAAATCCGGGAAGTTGTGTTCGCAGAATTTGATCCAACCCGGACTGCAGGAGGTAATTAACGGAAGCTTGCCGCCGTTTTGCAGACGGTTTAACAGCTCGGTTCCCTCCTCCATAATTGTAAGGTCTGCGCCGGTATCGGTATCAAATACCTTGTCAAAGCCTAAACGGCGCAGGGAGGCTGCCATTTTGCCGGTGACCGGAGTACCGATTGCATAGCCGAATTCCTCGCCCAATGCGGCGCGGACAGCCGGAGCAGTCTGTACGATCACATATTGATCCGGATCTGCGATTGCCTCAAATACTGCGTCCGTGTTATCCTTTTCTCTCAAAGCGCCCACCGGACAGACATTGATGCACTGTCCGCAGTTTACGCAGGCGGTTTCTGCCAGGGATTTATGGAACGGAGACGCGATTGCGGTGTTAAAGCCGCGCTCGGTTGCATCAATTACCCCAACTGTCTGAATGTTTTTACAAACACTCACGCAGCGGCGACAGAGAATACATTTATTGTTGTCACGAACAATTGACGGAGATAAATCGTCAATTTCATATTCATTTCGAACACCCTCATACGGGATATCAGTAATTCCCAATTCATCACAGAGCGCCTGCAATTCGCACTTCTGATTCCGGGTACAGGTGAGACACTTTCTGTCGTGATTGGAGAGCAGAAGCTCTAAGGTTGCCTTTCTTGCTTTTTTTACCTTGGGAGAATGCGTTAAAACCTCAATTCCCTCGGCTACCGGGTAAACGCATGCTGCCTGAAGGGCGCGCGCACCTACGATTTCCACAACGCACATTCTGCAGGAACCGGTCTGGGATACATCCTTTAAGTAACACAGGGTCGGGATGTCAATGCCAGCCTCGCGAGCTGCCTGCAAAACGGTATAGCCTTCCGGAACGCTGACAGCCTGACCATTTATTTTCAAATTAACCATTTACGTTTTCAGTCCTTTCTTTTCGCATTTTATTTCTTGTCAATTGCCTTGAACTTACAAGCAGCCTGACACGCGCCGCACTTGATGCACTTTTCCTCATCAATCACAAACGGAGATTTGCTCTGACCGGAGATTGCGCCCACCGGACACTGTCTGGAGCATAGACTGCATCACTTACACTTATCCGGATCAATCTCATATTTTGACAGCGCCTTGCAGACACCTGCCGGACAGACATGATCGCGTACATGTGCTTCATATTCATCACGGAAATAGCGCAGGGTGGAAAGAACCGGGTTTGGGGCAGTTTGTCCCAGACCGCAGAGGGAAGAAGCCTTAATGCTGTAGCAAAGCTCCTCTAAGCGGTCGATATCCTCCATTGTTCCTTTGCCTTTTGTAATCTTTGTTAATATTTCTAAAAGACGTTTTGTACCGATACGGCAGGGAGTACACTTTCCGCAGGATTCGTCTACGGTAAATTCTAAGAAGAATTTTGCAATGTCAACCATACAGTTGTCCTCGTCCATAACGATCAGACCGCCCGAACCCATCATCGAACCGATTGCAATTAAGGAATCGTAGTCAATTGGGGTATCCATTAAGGATGCCGGAATGCAGCCGCCGGAAGGACCTCCTGTCTGTGCCGCCTTAAATTTCTTTCCGTTCGGAATGCCGCCGCCGATATCCTCAATGATTTCGCGGAGCGTTGTTCCCATCGGAATTTCCACCAGACCGGTGTTATTGATTTTTCCGCCGAGCGCAAATACCGTTGTTCCCTTGCTCTTTTCTGTTACGATAGAGCTGACCCATGCTGCAGCCTGGTTGCTAATCTGCGGATTATTTG
>RQCD01000175.1 GCA_008668455.1 Clostridia bacterium | reverse complement strand
GTCCTCGAAAATATTCAGAACACGGTCCGGTGTATCCTCTGTTTCAAGATACTGCTTTCCGCCGATCATGCCGTTTTTAAAATAGATTTTCTCATCCACGCTGGAAACGGCAGAAACACTAAAGCTTTCGTAGCTGTCAATCTTTGCGACATTATAGCCGGAGCTTTTACCGTCTGTGTTAATAAAGGTAATTGTGCCGTACAGGCTTTTGAATAATTTCTCGTCAAATTCCACTGCCGTTCCGTTATAGATCAGGCACATGTCCTTTTTCAGGGAAACACTCTTTCCGTTTCCGTAGCGGAGACGTAAAGCTTCAACCGAATCCACATTCTCGCATTCAATCGTCAGAATCTTGTTTTTTGATCCCGGAACAGCATAAACAACCGTTTCCGGCTCGCTGTCGGTGTCGGTGCAGAATGCTTCTACCGAATAACCTAAAAGATCGCCTGCATAGGAAGCTCCCTCATAATAAACAGTATCGTCAATCCGGATTTTTCCGTTTGCCTCGGGTGTGCCGGTGTAGTAGACGGAGGAGCAGTCATTTGCCATCACTGTTCCCTTTATCATCTGTAAACCCAAATAGTAAAGACCGGTTTTCTCGCCCTCCTCAATTACCATGTTCACACCCGAAATGCCGCGCATTTCCAGCATATTGCAGGAAAATGAATTATAGATCACCTTTGCAAGCTCTGCCTTTGTGATTCCTGTGCCGGAAAAGCGTACTCCGTCTGTTAAGCCTACCTGACCTGCCAGAGAAAAAACATCCGTTTTCCCTTTTTGCAGATAAGTTTTATAATTTAACAGATAGCGCATCATGCGCAGAGCCTCCTCCGCGCTTGCCGGATCCTCCGGGTGGAAAAGGCGATCCTCTCCCACCGTGATATATCCGAGGTTGACTGCCTCGTCAATCTCCGCAAATGCATAATAGTCAAGCCGGACATCAGAAAAGCGCTGACGGCGGTCACCGGTGTGGCTGTTCCGGAGCTTCATAATCATCCGCACCATTTCCGCGCGGTCTAACTGATCCTCCGGGAAAAACTGCCTGCTGTTTTCGCCATCCATAATGCCCAAACCAGTCACTGCGTCAATTTCCTTTTGGTAGGCGTCATCATAGGTTCTTGCAAGAACCGGCAGGGACAGGCACAAAAGCGCCATTACAAGGATTGCTGAAAGAGTTCTTTTCAAATTACTGTTCCTCATAGTATACCTCACTTAATATATAATTAATCGTTTCCTCGCTCACACTTAATTCCGTTCCCGGATCGGTCAGAAATTCGATTCCGGAAAGCTCCTGCACCTCTTTCCGGTAGAAATCGCAGAGGGTTTGCAGCGGGATGTAGGAAACGCCGTCGGAAAGCTTCATCGTGACGCCGAATTTCTTCACTTCATTTCCAAAGGTGACCTTGTTATCATTCATCACAAAGGAGAGAGTATCTCCTGCGGCATTGGTGAGGGTTGCTGTTTTGGTTTCTTCGTTATAATCCACCGAGCCGCCCATTGCCTTTGCCATGTTCCGGGCAGGAACCATGATGCGTCCGTGATCCTCATAGGAGGAAAACTCCTTTGCTTCTCCGTTCTGATAGAGATGATCGTCTCCGGTTTTAAAGAACGTATAGCCCTGCACCAGATAGCTCTTATCATCTCCGCGGATGACCGGAACTTTGAGAATTTCAGTATTCCACATCGCAAAGTATGCATTTCCCTTGGAATCCAAGCCTGCAAACTGTCCGCTTACCGGTTTCTTTGCAACAATCTCTAAGGTTTCCGGATTAATAATATCTCCCGTCCGGAAAAGATACCCTGTCTGCGGATCAAACTGCATATAGTACTCATGCCAGCACTGCGAATTAACCGAGGAATTAAACTCAAAGCTATCGCTGTAGATATTCTGACGGACAATCTCCAAGGTGTCCGGATCCATCACAAAGTCGCAGCCTGCAACTGCTCCGTAAAGCATGCCGTCCGGTCCGATTTTTAAGCCGTGGACGCCGACAATATTTCCGTTGATCCCATTGATTTTAATCGGAATATCCTTAATAATTTTCCGGGTATCCAGGTCAAAGGAGAAGATGTGCGCAGTGGTTTCCTTTGGCTGTGAACCTGATCCTCCGGTAACGGTTGTTCCGGCATAAATAGTATGTCCCTTATGGGTGACCGTCAGAAGCGAATGGGTCGGAATAATGTTTTTATAAACATCGAGCTCATTTGTTTCTAAATCCCAAATGCTTAAAGCGCCCTCAGTTGTGCCGGCTTTGGAAAGCGTACCGACAATCAGATAGCGGCTGTCAATAATATCCATTCCGAACGGACGATCCTGATTATCCGGGATTGCACCCATATAGCGCGGATTTGCCTCTGCGCTCGTATCATTTCCCACCGTCACATATGGACGGGTGGTATCCATTTCATAGAAGAATGCGCCGGAATAATTTCCGGAATATCCTTTTCCGGTTGCCGGGTCAAAGACAAAGCCCTCGCCCTGACCGCCGGAAATAGCTTTCTTTTCTCCGGTTTCCGGATCAAGCGCTATACTGTTTGAACCCTTAAATCCCATCACATAAACCTTATCGTCACAGCCGACTCTTGAAATTCTGTGCTCTAAGGGCGAGCCGGTTAGAGTAATATTTAAATGTTTCATTTTCTGCGTCTGCGGATTTAATACATATACATTTCCGTTATACTGTGCGGTTAAGAAGTTATAGCCGGGAAGCTCCGGATCTTCTAATTCTACAAACATACCGTTTCCGCGCAGATGCGAACCGTAGGTTAAATTTGGAAAATCCTTAATTTCTAATGTCTCTACATCAATGCTGTGGCAGCAATCATTCCAGAGGAAAAAGATTTTTCCATCGTGCAGATCGGTCATACCGGAGGTTTTATACTGGAATGTGACATCCTCCCAATGCTTATCTGCGGTATCCCAGATATAGCATGTTCCGTTTAGAACGGTAAATACATATTTTCCGCCGGTGTATACATAGCTGCTGTTCTCCGGGGTGACACCGGGCGGATCGGGAATGATTTCTGCCTCTCCGGTTTTTTTGTTCACCCGATAGAGGTGCGTTGCATAATTATCGTTTTTGTCCTTTCCGTTGACATAAACATAATCCCCTAAAACATCCGGTCTCGGTAAACCGCCGCCCGGCTGTGCCAGGGATGCCAGAACCTTTACTTCCTTTACCTTCGGATCGACGGTAAAGAGATTTCCGGTATTGGAGGTTGTGGCATATAAACGCTTGGTATCCTCATCCCAGACAATACCGCCCATACCGCCGGAACGCGTGGTCGGTGCGGTGCAGATCCATTCCGGTTCCTGCTTGGTACGCGGATCATAGCAATAGATTTCCTTTCCGACCTGATAGTAGATCACACCCTCCGGGGTGACCGTTCCATAATAGGTATATCCGGTATGCTTTAAGTAAAAGGTGTGGATAATTTTTTCTGCATTAATATCTATAATTTGCGTGATTGCATTGCTGACGCCGGAAACCGAAACCAAGGTGACCGGGCGGCCATCCTCCATCGTGGTCAGAGAACGCTCAATATATGCCGCCTCCAGAGTTGTGCCATAGGAGACCGGTTCGCCATAGCGAATCTCCTCCCATTCCTTTGCCGGAGCTGTTTCCTCTGCGGAATCCTCCGCAAAAACAGCCGTTCCGGTCAGCATAACCGCTGAGAGCGTCCATGCTAAGATCTGTTTCCATACTTTTTTCATAAAACCATCCTTTCTTTACCGCTTACTGATTGGCTGCATTGTCTGATAGTTCTTCCACACCAGGCAGGAAAAATCCTCCGGGAATGAAATGTTGCTGGTTTCTCTGGGATTCAGCTCCCAAAAAGCGCTGGATACCGACAAGAGACGTCCGTTTTCATAGTCCGGAAAAATCAGCTGAACCTTGCCGCCGTATGCACCGCCGTTTAGACGGAGTGTGCCGTCCTGCTCTCTCGTGTAGGATGCATCACCCGTCACGTTATCAGTGTTATGTCCGATATACAGATTATCGAGATATAAATACTCTCCTCTTGTGTCAAACCGGGGCGCTCCGTCTTTTGGAGAATTTGCGCCTGCCGGAATGGAGAAGCACGAGATTCCAAGCTTTGCGACATCACTTGTGACCGTCAGATTTTCTGCAACCCTTTTCCCATCGTACCAGACATCAAAGCTGACTCCCTGTTCCGGGGATACCCGGTACACAGCGCCGACATTATGCCATTCGTTCGCCTGATAGCTTCCGATTGCCTGACCTCCGGCATAAACCGTTCCCTCCCGGATACTGACCGGGGCGGCATACTGTTCTCCGTTCAGACCGCCGTAAAAGCCGCTTTTGGTAGGCGCTCCAAAGGTTGGACACAGAAGATGCGCGTGGAGATCTATGTTTTGAACCTGGAAATCAACATTCATACAGATTGTTGTGTCGTTCCAATAATTTTCTCCAATCTCCTCTTTTAAAATATCATAGCCGTTGGTATAACAGGTTAATTCCGTTGAACCGTATCCGTTTCCGATGCCGATTAAAAAGCCGAACGCTTTATCGTCCGCATCCCCCGATGCGCCTGTACGCTCAACACGCGGAACATCTTTATTCTTCTTTGTAAAATCCTCCGGAAGAGCTGCACCGCTATCAAACGTCCACCGTTTTCCTAAGATTTTATTTTCCTCAATCGGTATTTTATAGATGTCGGTATTGGCAGTAACAAAATATGCTGCGCCGTCTATGATTCCTGCAAACTGTCCGTCCAGAGGAGCAGTTGCAAGCGCTTCAAGCGTTTCCGGATCTAAAATCTGATTTGTCCGGAAAAGATAACCGTTGTAAAATTCCATTGCGTATTCATGCCAGAGCTGGAGTGAGGAGACTTTTTTGCCCTCCTCAAAGCCTTCACCGGTCAGATGATAGCGTTCAATTTCCAAAGTGTCCGGATTCATCACAAAATCCACACCGGCTGCCGATCCGTAGAGCTTTCCGTCATAGGGTGAAATCTTTAACCCATGCACCGCACCGATCGGAATATCCACCCCAGGGATGGAAAACTCCACATCCCGGATAATTTTCCGGTTTTTCAGATTAAAGCTGAAAACATGCGCGTTGGTTGTGGTGGGGATGGATGTTCCCCCTCCGCAGATCGTTGTTCCGCAGTAGACGGTGTTATCCTGATGAGTCACCGTCAGAATCGCCTGATCCTGCACCAAATTCCGGTAGGTTGTTCCGTTTTTCGTGGTCAGATCAATCACAGAGAGCGCACCGCCGAGCGTTCCTGCTTTCGGAAGTGTTCCCACTAACAGCTTATTCCCTGCCACATCCATGCCAAACGGACGATCCTGATCCTGTCCAATATCAAAAATCAATTTCGGATTTCCGCCGTTTTTCGCCGTGGAGTAGGGTTTACTCATATCCAGCTCGTAGATTTCTGCGCCGGTGTAGCAGCCGATATACATTTTATCCGCTGTGCTGACCGCGCCCTCTCCCTGCGCCATATAAAACGGCTCTTTCTCTCCGGTTTCCGGATCGTATGCAATGCCGGACGATCCCATAAAGCCTGTGACATACACGCGTCCGTCCTGTCCGGTCTTGGAGATTCTCCGGCGCATTTTTGCCTCTGCAAGCGACACATTCAAATGCTTTTCCTTTTGCTCCTCCGGAGAAAGGACATATAAATTTCCGTTATACTGCACATTCACAAAGCATTCGCCCGAAAATCCGCTATAGCGGATTGGAAGTCCGTTTCCGCGCTGATAGCTGCCGCCAAGCTTTGGATAACTGGTAATTTCTAAGGTTTTGGTATCAATTCCGTAATATTTGCCGCCATTTAGATAAAACAGCTTTCCTCCGCATTCGTCTGTCATGCCGGTTGCCTGGAAATCAAGTGTTTTACCCGAAAGCCAGGTGTTGGTTTTTGGGTGATAGAAATAGGCATGCTTTGTGCCGGAATAACCGGTCAGCTGAACGATCAGATAATCACCGCAGGCATACAGCTCTCCGACTGCCCGGATATTTTCCGAGAGCGGATTGGAGATTGTGCTGACGCTCCGGTCGGAAAGGTTCATCCTACAGACCGATGTTCCCGCGCCGTCAGTTCCGGTATATGCGCCGCCGAAATAAATTGCGCCGTCCACCTCTGCAATGCCGCCCATTGCATTCACATTCGGAACGGAATAAAGCGTGGAGATTTTTTCATCTTTATATTGATACACATTTCCGTAGTTGCTGGTTACGCCATAGACCGCCCCGTCCGACGCGGCGATAATTCCATTGGAATTTCCGCTCCATGTGGTTGGAGCATAGCCTGCATTTTTTGCGGTTTTGGTTGCCGGATTGTAAATCACAAGATTTCTGCCGATACAGCAATAGACCGTTCCGTCCTCTGACGCGCAGCCGTACCACATTGTTCCGGTCACGCCCAGGGAAAACACATGCAGAACCTTTTCCTCCTCAATGCCGACCACCTGCAAAATCGTTTCATCAGCGCCCTCCACGGCGGTCACGATAATTCCCTGCCCGTCCTCATAGGAGGAAATACCGCGGCATATGTAATTGACGGTGATTCCGTCGCTCTGATATTCAGCGCTGCCATAGGAAATCTCATCTCCCCAGGCATGTGCCAAGCCAGGAGAAAATGCCAGAACAGTACTTAATAAAACTGATATTAGCTTTTTCATACCTCTCATCCTTTCAAAAACTGATTTCTGCTTTTTCATTTTTGAAAACCCACAAATCATTTCTTGAAAATTCCACCTGCTTCTGATCTTGGAAGATCAGAAGCAGGCTTTCTTTTATTCTACCAAATTACCCTAAGAACTTCAATCGAAATATCTGGAAATTACTTTGCCTCTGTCATCGGAACAAGTCCGTCTAAGCTGTTCCATGCCATTAATTTCACAGTATCGCCCGCCTGATAGCTGGAGAACGCTTTCTGAATGTTTTTCTGATTGAATTTCTTAACTGAAAAATCAACTGTCTGAACCTCTTTTAAGGTTGTTCCGCTGTAAAGTGCAAAGATTGCCTCTCCCTGGTTTGCCCTTAAACCGGAATTGATGGTTGCAGTCAAAGAACCGTTGTTGTTGGTGTATGCTGTGGTAAATTCTGAATTGGTGTAATCCATATAATTGTTTGGTCCTACATACAAATTATCAATGTAAAGAATCTCGTTTCGTTCGGTCGGTCTTTCATTTACACCAGGAACAATTTCAACCGAAGTATTCGCACCTACATAGATACCAAAGTTCTGCATATTTCTCCATTGACCGAGACCAACTAAAACAGGATCGTTTCCATCCAATGAAACAGTTAAATACATATATCTCCAACTATACTTACTTGCAAAATCATGGAAACGAATGTCGATATTGTGCCATTGATTCAATTCTGCTGTTCCAAGCACTGTATTCTTGCAGGAAATAGTCCCATCCTGTGCTAACTGAATCTGCAAATTTTTGTCTCCTGCTGTATTTGAGTCAATGGCTAATAATGTTGCAAATACATCCGGATTTTCTACCTTAAAATCATAGTTAATATGATGAACCGGCTGTTTTCCATAGTTACATTGACCGTTCAAAATTGTAAAACCCTTACTATACTTTCCAATTTCTGTAACGGCTCCGCCCTTTCCGGCAAACGTACTAATACCGAAGCTTTTATCTGTTCCATCTGTGTCATATCTTCCTTCTTTGACCGCAGTATAAGGAGCTCCGCCGTGTGCCGCAGTGAGTTCAACCGTTGAGGTATCATTGAAGTCATAGAATCTCTCATAGCTGGTGGTAAAGTTCTTTTGAACACTTTCACCTTCAATCAAAGCAAAAACATTATAGGTTGCTCCGAACGGAAGCGCTGTATCAAGCGACAAAACAAGTGTTCTTGCATCTGTCCATTCTGTGGATGCAACTGCCACTGCACTGCCGGACGCATTGCTTAAAACCGGAACAACACTGTCTGTGTCTGCAATATCCTTATTAAAGTGAACAGTAATTTTTTTCTTTGATAAATCCTCTCTCACTTCTGACATCTGTAAGTCATACTCAATCTTTGTCAGATCTTCACCGATATACAAATTATCCAGACAGAAGATCTCATTACGCGCTGACGCATAGTTCAAACTTGCATCTGCATTTTTTATAAATGCATCTGTTTTTGCATTAAATGCACTTGCAATTCCTTCTACATAGCTCTTTGCATTGGGATCCTGCACATTTTCTGCTACCAACTCACCGTTAAAATAAACATCTGCGCTTGCGCCATTTTCTGAGGACAGGCTGTATTTCACTGCTACATTATTCCACTCATTCGGATAAACCTGTGCAATTTCCTGTCCATTGATGGTCACACTTCCATCTAACTGCAACACAACCGGAAGCACATATTCATCAAACGTATTGATAGTCATTTTCATGCCAAGAATGTACGCAGCAATATGATGTGTTTTTACTTGAAAGTCTGCACTTACTACAAATCCCTCGTCCGTATATTGCTGCTCCGCAAAGTAGTCCTTCAAAAAAACATAGCCGCTTGCATACTTATTTAAGTTGCCGGTATAATCTGCGTATTTTCCAACACCCGGCACCCATGCAAGTGCGTAATCTCCGGATGCCCCGCTTGCACCTGCCTGACCGCTGGCATAAATCTGTGCCAATGCCTTATTGGTCGGACCGGACTTGTCCGGCTGTGCAATGTTTTCATTAAAATTCCAGTTGAAATCAAAGGATGCGGTTTCTTCTGCAAACGCTGCCGGCAGCATTGATGCTACAATGCCGAGTGACAGGATTCCGGATAAAATTTGTTTTTTCATATTCCTCTCTCCTTTACTTTTTAAAGCTATCGCAATTGTAAAACAGGGTGTTTGGAATTTGGGGACGAATTTTTTAGCTGCGCACTCTAAAAAATTCTGATAACTGCAAAATTTTGTGCTCCCCGTTTTACAAATGCATTGACTTTATTCAAAACAAGCTTCTCTTTTCCTGCCGCAGGTGGTATGGATTGGATCAGGCGGCAGGGATAAGAAAATCCTGCTTAGAATCATTTTTTCAGTGCGGTTTCGTAGCTCTGATAAGCTTCGTTATAAACCTTCAGAATTTCCTCGTTGCCCATCGTCTTTAAGGTTGCAAGATACTGATCCCAATTGGCGTCTACATCCTCAGCGCCCATAATCCATTTCTGCTCCTGTTCCTTGCAATAAGTATCCAGATTCGGTTTATTGGTTGTGAGTACGTCCTGCTGTTCCTGTGTGTAGGAAAGCGTTGGCATCTGAGCCTGAACCCAGTTGTTCTTTTGATATTCTTCAAATGCCTTTTTTCCCATATCGTTCATGCCTGCAAGCTCTGAACCTAACTGACGCTCTGAACCGATTTCCACCGCTGCGCCGATATTTCTCAAATAGTTCGGAACACCGCCGTCTGCCTTTAATACGGTATCGGTAAATTTGTATTCTCCGTTTTCCACGGTGTAGTCCTCACCCTCGATTCCATAGGAGCTGAGAATAGAACCCTCGTCTGTGAACCAGAAATCAAAGTATTCCATGGTGCGCTCTATATGCTTGTTGTCCTTGGAAATACCCCAGCCTAAGCCGTGCAGGAGCGATCTTCCCAATGCTTCTTTTACCACGCCGTCCTTGTCTGCCGGCGGTGCAATCGGTGTGAAGTTCAGCCCGGCAACCTCCGGGTACTTATCGTTATAGGATGTGGTGGAGGAAATCCAGTCGTGCGTTGCGCCGCCGATATTGCTGGATAAAAGCTGCTCTCTTGCCTGCTGACCGCGTGTGAAGATTTCCGGGTCGATCAAGCCTTCCCTGTACCACTTTGCAAGCTCTTTTACTGCATTTTTGTATGCATCCTCTGTTCTTCCGTTGACATACTGTCCCTGATCGTTAATGTAATAATCGGCATGTGCCGCAAAAAGCTGATACAGATCGTTAATCGTTCCGGCACGGTCGAAATACGGAATCTCGTCTGCCTGTCCGTTGCCGTTCGGATCTTGTGTTTTAAATGCTTTTAACACCTCATAATATTCATCCACAGTTGCCGGCACTTTCAAGCCAAGCTTGTCGAGCCAATCCTGGCGGATAAAGAATGCTTCGGAGGGAACATTTCCCGATCCGATCGGAGCAAGCGTACCCGGAATATAGTAAATATGTCCGTCTGCTGCGGTTGCCGCCACTCTTGCCTCCGGGCATTTTTCAAAGAATGCCTTGATGTGCGGCGCATACTGATCGATTAAATCCTCCAACGGAATCAGTGCGCCGTCCATGCCGCTCTTTAACAGGTCTGTGCCGACATAGTGGATAATATCCGGCAGCTTCTTGTCTGCAAGCATGGTTGAATATGCCTGAGCGCTGTCCGACACGGTTTCCACCGCTGTTCCCTTTAAGGTAACCCCTGTTTTCTTGGCAGCCTCTTTAAATACCGGCCAGTTGTCGTCGTAAACGCAGTAGCCAAAGAAGTGCATATGGAGCGTTAATTCTAAATCTCCGGTATCACCTCCCGCTGTCTCCTGCTTTTTGCATCCCGTAAGTGCCGATGCCATCATCACTCCGGCAAGCGCCAATGCCAATGCCTTTTTCATTTTCTTCATTTTCATTTCCTCCTTTATTTTTTGCCGTCTATAGGATTTCAACGGCTGATCTGCTTAATTAAGATTCTGCAAAGCTTTGAGGGATTGTCCCGTTTACCCCTTTACTGCTCCGATCATAATGCCCTTTACAAAGAATTTCTGAATAAAGGGATAAATAATGATCATGGGCAGAATTGAGATCATAATGGTTGCGTAAATCGTTGTTTCACGCGATGTCACGCTATAGTCAATCGTTCCCAGCTCACTGTTATTTGCCGTCATTTCTACAACAAACTTTTTCAAAAGCACTTGCAGCGGAATCTTGTTCGGGTCTTTTAAGATAATCATTGCCCAAAGATAGGAATTCCAGCGTACCACGAAATAGTAAAGTGCAATTGTTACTAAGGATGCTGTGGAGAGCGGCAGGTAGACATCCCAGAGAACCTGAAAGTCGGACGCGCCGTCCAGCTTTGCCGCCTCCTCCATGGAATCCGGAATGGACTCGAAAAAGGTTCTCATCAGAATTACATAATAGGTCTGCACAGCGCCCAAAATCAAAATACCCAGCCGTTTATCCAAAAGGTTCAGATTTCTCAGGCACAGATAAGTCGGCATCATGCCCGGATTGAACCACATACTGACCAGAATAAAATAAGTAATAAGCTTTCTTCCGCGCAGTCTTGTTTTAGAAAGCGCATATGCGCCCAGAGTTGTCAGTGCAACATTAATAAATGTTCCTGCCACCGCATAGAAAACGGTGTTTCCGTATGCCGTCCAGATATTTTTCATTTTAAACAGCTGTGTGTATGCGTCCAGGCAGAAATCCCTCACCCACCAGGTTACCTCGCCGTTTGTTACCGCAATACCGCGGCTTAAGGACGCAATCAGAACGTACCACAGCGGATAAAGCGTTACAAACACGATCAATAGCATTAATAGAATGTTGGCAATATCAAACACCCATTCGCCAGCGCTTTTTTTGATTTTCATTCCAATTCCCCCTTTACACGATTCCGATGTCGCTGATCTTTTTCGATATAAAGTTGGAAGCCGCAACCAAGATCAAAGCAATCACACCGTTTAACAGATCCACCGCCGTTGCATAGGAATAATTGTTATCCACAAGACCGGTACGGTATACAAAGGTGGAAATTACATCACCGGTTTCATAGGTGATCGGCTGATATAACAACAGGATTGAATCCGCGCCAACCGATAAAAGACTTCCCATCCGGATAATCAGCATGATAGCAACCGTCGGCATAATGCACGGCAGAGTAATGCTGATCATCTTTTTCCATCTTCCTGCACCGTCAATCGATGCTGCCTCGTATAGCTCTGCGTCAATCGAGCAGAGCGCGGAGGAATAAATAATCGTTCCAAAGCCGATTCCCTGCCAGCCGCCCATAATGACGATAATGCTCCGGAAATACTCCGGCTTGGTCAGAAAATAGATTCTCTCCATTCCCAGCTTTTCCAGCATGACATTGACAATGCCGGCTGTCGGTGATAAAAAGCTTACGACTAAGCCTGCCACAACCACTGTGGAAATAAAGTACGGGAGGTAAGAAACTGTTTGTACCGCCGTTTTGAATACTTTATTCTTCAGCTCATTCATCAGAAGCGCTAAAATTACCGTTGCCGGAAATGTAAAGAGCATTGAATAAAAGCTGATTAAAAACGTGTTCCGGATTGTCCGGACTGCATAGGGACTTGCAAAAAAATTTCTGAAATGCTTTAGTCCTACCCACGGGCTTTTCCATATTCCGACAAACGGCTTGTAGTCCCGGAATGCAATCTGGATTCCATACATCGGATAATAGAAAAAGAATATGTAGTAAAGCAAAAACGGTATCAGCATAATATATAGCTGTCTATCCCGAAGCAGATCCCGTTTCAGTAATCTGTTCCGTTCCTTTCTTAGGCTCTGCTGCATGAGCGTTCGGTCATTTTTCATAAAGCCTACCTCCTTACACAAACAATTATAGCACAGATTACACAGGAAAAGCAAGAAACAATATTTGATTTAAGACGCTATTTTTTGAGATTCTTGTGGAATTTGCTAAATTTTCGTGTCCGATATCAAAAAATGATAGCAAAGTTGGATTGATTTTTAGTTCTAAAAATGATATAATGAGAATAAGATATTTGGAGGTGCTTTTTTGTGTCTTACTTTAAAAAGCTTTTAAGAAACAATTTAATTGTTTGTCTGGGGTATACGCTGATCTTTGCAATTATTACCTATGCCTTTACGCTCCGGATCGTCCGGACAGAATTTAACAGCACTTCGCAGGCAATGCTTTCGCAGACTGCCGGATATGTGGACAGCTGCATCGCAAAATCAATGGATACGCTCACCATGATCCGGAAAAGCAACTACGTCATGAGCTATGCAAACGAGCATGCACCGGATTATTATAACCGTACCTTTGTGCAAAGCTTTCTGCATTCCTCCATCGCCCTGCCGTCACGCGAGGCAATTGTTGCCGTGCAGCATGAGGAGGATCCCAGCCTTATCTGCTCTAATTCCTCTATGAACAGCTCCTATTTTGCAAAATCTGTCGGCATTACCGATCAGGAATTTAAAAATCTGAAGGCTTTAGCTTATGCGGGAAGTGATTCTTCTATACAATATGTTGTGTCAAGTGATTACCATAACAGCATTCTGACTATGATAAACTGCACCAAGGAGGGCTTTTCCAATCCGCTTTACACCATTATCTCCATTCCGCTTGCCGATCTGCTGACGGTTTCGGACATGCAGTTTGTTATGATGGCAGACAACACGCTCCTTTATGCATCCGCCTCCACCCCGGACGAGCTGGTGCAGGCGCTTTTGAATCATGAAAAAATCAGACGTCAGAACGTCTTTACAAAGGAGTCACGCGCCGCAGGATTTTTAGGAACACTCCATTATTATTATATCATTCCGCAAAAATCCTATCATGCACAGCTGACCGGACGGTTTATTCTTCTTTTTGTCACGCTGATCGGCTGTCTGACCTTAGGGCTTTTTGTGATGTATTCGCTGACCCGAAAAAGCTATGCGCCGATTGAAAACCTTTTAAATGCAATTGACAACCGCCGCCCTTCCAAGGATCAAAACGAATTTGATTATATCAAAAACAAGCTTACCTCACTGACGCAAAGCAACACCGAGCTGACGGCAATGCTGACAGAATACAAAATGCCTCTGGAAAAAACCATTCTAAAGGATATGCTCTACGGTATTCTGCCGGAGGAAAACATGCATGCACAGCTCCGGAAATACGGAACATATTTAGCGGAAAGAACCTATGTCACTGCCTTGGTGGAATATACCGACTATGAGGAGCTTTCAAATCAGTCGGAAAGCCTGATTGTGTTAAAAGAAACGGTGGACACAACCTTTTCAGAGCATTTTTCCGGGTATGCATTTTTCCGGATTTTAGATTTGGATGCGCGCCGGCATGCTTTAATTGCCGCAATCAGCAGCTACGAGAGCTTCAAGCGCGATCTCCACCGCTTTCTGCTCCAGTTCGGAAATGATACCGGAATCAATCTGTTTGCATCAGTCGGAACAGCTGTGGAGGGCTTGGCTCATATTGACGAATCCTTTTCTGCCGCTTTAAACCTGTCGGAGAATCATGTCTACGGCATGCAGTATTCTATGCTCTGCACGCCAGAGGACCTGAAAAATCTGCAAGGAAACAGTCTCTACTATCCGTTTGATGTGGAGGCATCTATTATTGAGGCTGTGGTAAACGGGAACACACAGGCGCTTTCCAATGCGGTTTACAGCTTAGTGGCAACTAATTTTTTTCACAAGCCGTTTTCCGAGGAACAGTTTTCGCAGTTTATCTTTATGTTCACCTCGACCCTGAACCGTATCTTTTTCGCACTTTCGAAAAAAGCCAGCGATTTCTTTCCGGAGGATATGATTCTTTATCTGGAATTAAAATCCTGCACCAAGCCGCAGGAGCTTTTAGATAAAATGAATGCGCTACTATCCGAAATTACAAAAACTGTCCGCTCCCAGCAGGCAGGAATGGATCAGCGCAACAAGGAAACAATGACCACCTATATTGATGAGCATTATACCAGTGATATTTCTCTTTTGGAGCTTGCAGAGCATATGAATTTCTCTATTGAGCATACCAGCCGCCTGTTTAAGCAGCTGGTGGGGCAAAACTTTAAGGATTATCTCATGCACTACCGTTTCCAGAAAGCAAGAGAAATGCTTGATCAGAACCCAAATCTGAAAATTAAGGATGTTGCACTTGCCGTCGGCTGTAACTCCAGCGCCGCTCTCTCCCGCAGCTTTATGAAATATGCTGGAATGTCGGCGGGGGACTACTTAAAACAAAAGCATTAAAAAATTGCTTTCGGAGAAAATTCCGAAAGCAATTTTTTTAGAAAAGCTTTTTACTATCCAATAACAATGTAACCGGTCCGTCATTTAACAGCTCCACCTGCATATCCGCTCCAAAGCTGCCGTGCTCTGTGTGGATTCCCTTTTGCTTGCAGTATTCGATCATATATTCATAAAGGCGGTTTGCATGCTCCGGTTTTCCTGCCTGGTCAAAGCTTGGACGTCTGCCCTTCCGGCAGTCTCCGAACAGGGTAAACTGGGAAACGATCAGCACCGAGCCGCCCACAGCCGAAACATCTAAGTTCATCTTTTCATTTTCCTCAAAAATCCGCAGTCCGCAGATTTTATCGGCAAGATATTCCGCGTCCTTTTCGGTGTCCTCGTCCGACACTCCCAAAAACACTAAAAGTCCCTCGTCAATTTTTCCGATTGTCTCACGCTCCACCGTCACGCTTGCATGGCGGACACGCTGTACCACTGCTCTCATTCGTATTCCTCCAATTCCAGATGCGTTTTCTCCCACACCTCATAGAATGCTTCCAATTCCCCTGTTTTTTTTGCCAAAATCTCCGAGAGCTCGGAAATTTTTACATAATCTAACGCAAGCTCCGGCTGTTCCATTTGGGCATTGAGCGCTTCAATTTCTGCCTCTGTTGCCTCAATCTGCTCCTCCGTCCGGGCGAGCTTGTTTTCAAGCTTTCTCTTTTCGGCTGCAAGCCGCTTTTGCTCGCGGTAGTCAAGCCCCTTTTCCGGCTTTTCCTCCGTCTGCTTTGTGATCCGGATTTTTTTCAGATAATCGTCGTAATTACCGTCAAATATCTGCACGCCGTTTGGAGTCAGCTGAATAATCCGCGTTGCCAGGCGGTTCATAAAATAACGGTCGTGCGAAACTGCCAAGAGCGTGCCATCATATTCCGAAAGCGCTTTTTCCAACGCCTCTCTGGAATTTAAGTCCAGATGGTTGGTCGGCTCGTCTAACAGGAGAAAATTGACCTCCTTTAAAATCAGCTTTACCAATTCCACCCTTGCCCGTTCACCGCCGGACAGCTTCCTGATTTCCTTATATACGTCCTCGCCGCGAAATAAAAATGCCGCTAATGCGTTTCGGAGTTGCGTTTGGGTCATCTGGGGATATTCATCCCAAACCTCGTCTAAGATCGTCTTTTCGGTGTGCAGATGCTCCTGAATCTGGTCGTAATAGCCTAAATAGGTATTTGCACCGATCTTCACAGACCCCTCGTCCACCGGCAGTTCTCCTAAAATCATTTTTAACAGTGTAGTCTTTCCGCAGCCATTTGCTCCAACTAAAAAGATCTTTTCGCCCTTTACAATATGCAGATCAACATTTCGGAAAAGCGGCTTCTGATCAAAGCTTTTCCCTAAATGCTCGGTGATTAAAACATCCTGACCGCCGCCGGGGAATGCCTGAAAATGAAATGCCGTCTCCTCCGGTTCTTCGTCCGGCTCAACCAGCTCTGCCTTTAAGCGGTCGATCACCTTTTGCTTGCTTTCCGCCGTTTTGATATTCTTTTCCCGATTCCATCGCCGCTGCTGCTCCACAATCCCCTCAAGCCGCGAGATTTCCTGTCTGGTTTTCTCATACCT
The DNA here is from genome assembly GCA_008668455.1 of Clostridia bacterium. GTDB lineage: Bacteria > Bacillota > Clostridia > UBA1381 > UBA1381 > RQCD01. Next base: position 8,959 of record RQCD01000175.1, on the reverse strand, counting down.
CCGCTCCGCGGTCAGCTCCTCAATTTCACGCTGTTTGACATACGCGCTGTAATTTCCGTTCATCGAGTAAAAATGCTTTGATTTTAGCTCAAAGGTTTTATTTGTGACGCGGTCTAAAAAGTATCGGTCATGCGAAACAATCAGAAATGCGCCGCGATAATTTAACAAAAATTCCTCCAGCCATTCAATTGATGCAAGGTCTAAATGGTTGGTCGGCTCGTCTAAGAAAAGTAAATTTGCATCCGACAAAAGGATCTTTCCCAGGGAAATTCTCGTTTTTTGACCACCTGACAGCACGCTGACCGGCTTTTTGAAATCCTCCTCGGAAAATCCCAGTCCGATCAGAGACGCACGCACAAGACTTTGATAATGAAATCCGTCTCTTTGGGCAAACCGTTCGGAAAGGCGGTTCTGCCGTTCCGTCAGAGCGTTCAAATCTCCGCGTCCCTCCTCAATATCCCAGCGGATTTCCTCTAATTCCTGTTCCATCCGCACCACATCATCATAAACGGACAGCGTTTCCTCCCAGACTGTTTTTTCGGAATCATTGCAGGCATACTGATCCAGATACCCGATTTTGACCTCCCGGTTTTTAAAGATTTCCCCTGCCTCATACGGCGTTTCACCCAATAAAATTTTGATCAGGGTCGACTTTCCTGCGCCGTTTGCGCCGACAAAGCCGATTTTATCATGATCGTCCACCGAAAAGCTCACACCGTCAAACAGCGTCTCATCAGCAAACATTTTCTTTAAATTGTGTACGTTTAATAACATCTCACTGCTCCATCATCGGTTCTACATAATGATGCAGAATACTGTAACCGTAATATAAATCCGGACACCATCTGCCGCCTAAATCCTCCAAATTCCGGATACTGCCTGCCCATGCCATCTTGCTGACAGAATAGTACCGTCCATGCGGCTCACCCACCGGAGTAAGCCCCACATAGGCGCACATATGATTAAAATGCCCTCTCACACCGTCCTCCTGGGTTGCAAAGGTTTCATGATCGTAGGTTTCATCTCCGGTTGCTCCTGCAACCTTGATACCGGCAAAATTATTCTGCTCCGGCAGCACTGCACCGCCATAGCGGCCGAATCCGGTTTCCTTTGCCGCCTGCGCATATAAAAGCTCCGGACGGATACCGGTTATCTCTCCGTATTTCCAGTAAAGCTCTGCCGCGTCAAGAAAGAGCTGTGCGGCATTATTTTTTTCTGCCCATTGCCGCGCCTGCTCCACACTGACCTGTGCCGCACCAAGCATCGGTGTTTCAGACGGAATCACACCCAAATTCAGCCGTTCCCCTTTTTTCGCCTGCATCACGCGGTAAATGAGCGAGCATGCCTCTGCGCGCGTCAGCTTGGATTTCGGATCAAGCTTTTGATTGCTTCCCAGCATATAGCCGCGCTCTACGGCAATGCACAGAAGCTTTTTATAGTCCGGATCAATGCTTTTTACGTCGGAAAAATTTTCATCTAATATATTCCTGTTTCGGATATTTCCCTCGGTCAATCCGGAGCATAATACTAATTCTGCACAAAATTCCTCCCGGGTAACCGCCTCCTGCGGACGGAACACCGGGTCTTTTTTCTTCATATAATTCTGAAATACCGCAATATACGGAGCAGACCATCGTTCCTGCCAAATATCTGCAAACTGTGTTGTCCGGTTATCCCCCGAAACGGAATCCGGCATAAACGTGGAAACTAACAGCGTTGCAGTCTGCTCCCGGGTGAGTGTACCGCCCAGGTTCAGGTCACCGTCCTCCATGCCGTGCAGAATATCATTCTTCACACAATAATCCACTGCTGTTTTCGCCCATTCATATTCTGCATGAACCACCGTCTGGAGCATGCTGAAAATCAGACATAAAATCACTGCTTTTTTCATCTGTTTTTCTCCATTTCTGTTATTTATAGATTTCTCATAATTCCAAACACAACTGCACCGGCAATAAATAAAATTCCAATCCATTGACAAACCGGATATAGTTTTTTTTCACCGGTTTTGAGATAACGCCAAAGCTGTACGGCAAAAGCGGACAACAAAAGAGGCAGACTAAGGAGCATAAACGGGTTTTCCTGAAATGCCGTTTGAAAATCCAGCCTGCCAAGCGCAAGAAACATTCGCGTAATTCCACAGGCAGGACACAACCGACCTGTGCGTAAACGAAACAGGCAGGGGATGCCGCACCCGGTTTTCTGTACAATCACTGCATACAGAAAACCGGCAGCAAGCAAGAAAATCCCCCGCCTGATCACCCTTTTGATTCGCTCCGGCATCTCTTACTGAGCCATCTTGTTCAGCTCGTCCTGCATCATGGCATTTGCCACGATACCAAAGCCAAACAGCCAGAGAATTAAGTACACAATTCCGTTGCCCTTTGCAGGCAGTCCTCTTGCTGTCTTGGCATTGTCCAGCCGTTCGCCCATTTTGTACGCCCAGTAAATCCCGTAGATATTACAGGTTATAATCGTTAAAATCAGCGCCATGCCGCCACCTGTTGCTTCTGTCTCACCGCTGACGGTATTTGCATCGTCCGTCAGGCAGACAAACCAGTAAAGTCCATAAATACCGCAGGTTACAATGGACAGAATAATTGCCGTTACAATTTCTCGTCTTTGAATCATATCATACACCATCCTTTTTTATATATTATACCAAAAAAAAACGCACTTGTCAATCATCCAAAAAAAATGTATTGATTTTGTAATGTTTACCTTTGCAGAAACAGGGACAACACCCGGATTGCGTTATCTGCTGCAATGGAGACAAATTGCTGATAATCCAAATGCGAATCGTCCGCAAAGGAATCCGACACCGCGCGAAGAACCGCAAACGGCGTCTGGTTCACATAGCAGACATGCCCGATGCTTGCGCCCTCCATTTCACAGACTGCCGCACCAAATTCCTCCCGGAGGCGCAGCTTATCCTCTTTGGTATTCACAAACTGATCCCCGGAGCAGATTGTCCCGACAAGATGCGGAATCGAAAGCTCCGAAAGACATTCGGAAAAGGCTTCTGCCGCATCGCTGCTGCATGGGATTTTGACAAGATTAATGCCGGATAAAAGTCCCTTTGGATCTCCCAGAGCCGTTGTGTCCATATCATGCTGCACCACATAGTCTGCCACGCAGACATCTGCAATCCCTAATTTTTCACAAAGCGAGCCGCCCACGCCGGTATTTATAATCAAATCCGGACGGTATTCCAGAATCATCGCCTCGGCACAGATAGCCGCAAACACCTTTCCCACACCGCAGGTTGCCACGACAACCTCTTTGGAAAACAATTCTCCAAAAACAAATTCGATCCCGCTGATCTTCTTGATTTTCTTATTTTTCACCATGGCTTTTAAGCGAGCTGTTTCCTGCTCCATTGCGCCGATAATTCCAATCATTCTGCACCCACCTCATAATACTGCAAATCCGGACGTTTTTTCAGAATTTCCAGATACCGCGCCGCCTCTTTTTTTGCCGCATCTAAGCTTAAATTCCGGTAATTTCCGCATTCAGTTTCCGAACAGCCGAAAATTTCACCCTCATAACGGACTGTTTTCTCTAACACGTCCAGAATCAGCGCCATCACCTTTTTATGCTCTGCATTCCGCACCAAAAGATAAAACCCCGTCTGACACCCCATCGGTCCGAAATAGATAATCTGATCCTGCATGCTGCTGTTTCGGAAAAAGGTTGCCAGCATATGCTCCACGCTGTGCATGGTCAGATCGGACATATAGTCTCCGGCATTCGGAACACGCGTTCTTAAATCGTAGGTTGTGATATCACCGTCAATCCGCGCAAGGTACACCCCCTCGCGGATTTTGGTATGATCAGCACGAAAGCTGGATATTTTATTCATTTCTTATTCCTCCTCTGCCTTTTCCATAACACAGACAATCGACCGGATCAGCCGGTGATCCTTAATTTCCACTGCCCTGACATGCAGATTTTCCACCTCAATTTCAAAGGTTGTTCCATCCTCCGGCACTGCCCCGTAGGACGCAAAAACCAATCCTCCAAAGGTGTCATACTCATCCTCCGGAAGCTTCACAGAGAGCGTCTCCTCTACATCGTCAATTGCCGCAGATCCCTTAATTTTCCAGGTGTTGGAATCCAGGCGCTCAATTTCCGGATCATTTTTTTCACCGTCATCAAAATCACCCACCAGCTCCTGCACCAAGTCATTCATTGTGATAATGCCGCTCATACCGCCATATTCATCACAGACAATCGCAAAATTATTGCCGGTTTTCTTCATATTTTTAAAGAGGACATCCGCCTTGATGCTGTCCGGCACAAAGTATGCCGGTTTCACCGCCTGCTTTAGAATGACCTCTCTCCCCCGCTCCTTTAAGCGGAAAAAGTCCTTTGCATTTAAAATCCCCACCACATGATCCACTGATTCATCGCAGACCGGATAAATGGAATGGCGGCTTTCGTGAATGGTTTTTTCCCACTCCTCCATGCTCTCCTCCGTCCAGAGAAGCGCCGCGTCGGTACGATGAGTTGCAATTTCGTCTGCGGTCAAATCGTCAAATTCAAACACATTCTGAATCATTGTCTTTTCCTCTACGTTAATTGCACCCTTTTCACTTCCGGCATCCACCATCATCCGGATTTCCTCTTTGGTAACCTCCTCGTCGTCACTGTTCGGATCGATGCCGCAAAGGCGCAGGATTCCGTTTGTGGAAACAGTCAGAATCCACACAAGCGGTGCAAAAACAGCAGAAAGCGCCGCAATCAGACCAGAAAAGGTCATGGCAAGCTTTTCTGCATTTTTCATTGCCACACGCTTTGGAACAAGCTCTCCAAACACCAGAGTGAAATAGGAAAGGATCAGCGTGATTCCCGCAACGCCTATCGTTTCCGCCGTTTTTTCCGACGCCGGCAAACCCAGAGACAAAAGCCACGCTCCAAACCGTGCCGCAAAGCTTTCTGCGGCAAACGCACTTCCCAAAAATCCGGAAAGTGTAATTGCAACCTGAATGGTTGCCAAAAATCGTGCCGGATTATTTGTCAGCTTTAAAAGCCGCTTTGAAGCTGTACTTCCTTCCTCTGCCTGCTTTTCTATTCTTTTTTCGTTCATCGAAAGCACTGCAATCTCCATCGCTGCAAAAATCGCATTCAAGGCAATTAAAATCACCTGTAATAGAATTGGTTTCATAATCGTTAAAGTAAACTCCTTTATTTCAAATCTAAGGGAATGTCAAAAATAACACAGAGTGTTCTTCACTCTTTTTCATCCCTTATTCAAATCCGTAAAAACACAAAAAGGCATAGCCCGGAGGAAAAAGCCATTCCGAGCCATGCCGATTCTATTTTAAATCAAGCCTACAACAACTGCCATCATCAACCATTGCTGTCTATTCACCCTCTTAAAACAAAACATTATTAATATGATACCTTATTTCAAGTAGATTGTCAACTGCTTTTCTTAAGATTGTACATCTTGCACAAAAACCTCATCCAAATATTAGAAAGCCTCACTCTGCATCTGGATTGCAGCATTTTTTACAGCAAGTTTTGCATGCTGGCTTGTCTGTTTTTTGACCGTTTTTTGCACGATAGTCCTCAATTGCTGCACGGATTGCATCCTCTGCCAAAACGGAGCAGTGAATCTTTTCCGGCGGCAGTCCGTCCAGAGCCTCCATTACCGCCTTGTTTGTCAGCTCTAAAGCCTCCTCCACTGTTTTTCCCTTGACAAGCTCTGTTGCCATGGAGCTTGTTGCGATTGCTGCGCCGCATCCAAAGGTCTTAAATTTTACATCCTTAATGATGTGATCCTCAATATCCATATAGATTTTCATAATATCGCCGCATTTTGCATTGCCGACCTGACCGACCGCATTTTCGCCCTCAATCTCACACACATTTCTCGGATGAGCAAAGTGATCCATAACCTTTTCACTGTACATAGTTCATTCCTCCTTATTTCTTTAAGACTTCTTCAATACTTCCTCATATAACGGAGACATCATTCTGAGCCGTTCGATGATCGGCGGCAGAACCTCTAAAACATAATCCACATCCTCGTCCGTCGTATCCTCGCAAACACTTAAACGGAGCGAACCATGTGCAATTTCATGCGGCAGACCAATCGCTAAAAGCACATGCGACGGATCGAGCGAGCCGGATGCGCACGCGCTTCCGCTGGAGGCTGCGACCCCTTTCATATCCAGCATCATCAGGATGGATTCACCCTCCACATACTGAAACGAGAAATTCACATTATTACAAAGACGCGTCTCATCTGTCGGACCGTTTAAGCGGCAGTAAGGGATTCTCTCCTGGATTCCGCGGATGAGTCTGTCTCTTTTTTCTTTCATAATTGCAGTATTTTTTTCTAAATTTTCTGTTGCAAGCGAAATTGCCTTTGCAATTCCTGCCATTCCGGCAACATTTTCGGTTGCGGCACGCTTTCCGCGCTCCTGACCCCCGCCATGGATCAGATTGGAAATCTTCACGCCGTTTCGGATATACAAAACACCGATTCCCTTCGGACCGTGGAATTTATGTCCGGACAGCGACAAAAGATCCACACCCATGTCCTTTACATTTATTTCCATATGTCCGATTGCCTGCACTGCATCGGTATGGAACAGAATTTTATGCTCCTTAGCAATTTCAGCAATTTCACGGATCGGCTGAATTGTGCCGATTTCATTATTTGCCGTCATAACAGAGATTAAAATCGTTTCATCTGTAATTGCCGATTTTACTGCCTGCGGATCAACATGCCCCTCAGAATCCACCGGCAAATAGGTTACCTCATAGCCATGCTTTTCTAAAAACTCGCAGGTGTTTAAAATTGCATGATGCTCAATAGCGGAGGTAATAATATGATTTCCTCTCTTTCTCTGCGAATCTGCTATTCCCTTGATTGCCCAGTTATCTGCCTCACAGCCTGAACCGGTAAAATAGATTTCATTTGTTTGCGCGCCGATTGCCTTTGCCACAGCTTCCCTGAAAGCATGTACCGCCTGTTCTGCATCCCGTCCGATTTTATAAAATTTTGAGGACGCGTTGCCGAACGTATCTATAAAATAAGGAATCATTGCCTCCACAACCTCCGGCTTCATGCATGTGGTTGCGTTATTGTCCATATATACGGAACGTTCCATTTGTTATCACTCCATTCTGAACAATTGAATGTTCATTCATATTTTACCGCGTTTTTTTCTGTTTGTCAAGTTTTTTGCAGGAATAAAAAAAGATAAATTTTTCTGTACAAATGCTATATTTTTGTGTATAATGTTATTGTACCGAAAAAATGCAAACAAATTGCATCATTACTGGATAGTATGTACGAAACGGAGGAATAAAATGCGAATCGGCGGAATTATTTCAGAATATAACCCTTTTCACAACGGTCATGCCGCACAGCTTGAGATTGTGCGGCGTGAATGTGACGGTGTCATTTCTGTGATGAGCGGAAGCTTTGTACAGCGCGGCGACGTCGCAATTTATGACAAATGGACGCGCGCGCACGCGGCGATTCTTTCGGGTGCAGATTTAGTTGCAGAGCTTCCCTGCTGCTATGCGGTTGCTACAGCAGAACGCTTTGCAGCAGGAGCAGTTTCCCTGTTAGAGCGCACCTGTGTGACGGATCGGCTTTATTTTGGTGCAGAAACGCCGGATACGGATGCATTTCAAAAAGCCGGTGCACTCTTGGAAAACGAGCCGCCGGAGGTTTCGAAAAAACTGCAAGGCTATCTCTCAGGCGGCATGTCTTTTCCTGCCGCACGCGAAAAAGCGTTTGCCGGTCTGATTCCCGAGCCGCTGCTTGCTCTGCCGAATAATCTTTTAGGGCTGGAATACTGCCGCGCACTTTCTGCTTTAAAAAGCAAAATTCAGCCATGCGCACTTCCCCGGATCGGTGCAGGACATCACGACCAAGCCGCCAGCGGCAGCATCGCATCGGCAACCCAAATCCGTTCCCTGCTCCGTGCCGGAAAGGACGCGTCCGGCTTTCTCCCGGACAACACAAGGCTTCTGTACCAAAAAGCAGAAATCCGCTCCCTTGCACCCGTGGAACGTATGCTTTTTTATCGGCTGCGTACCGCCTCCCCCAAGGCTCTGACAAATCTCCCGGATGTTTCCGAGGGGTTGGAAAACCGGATTTTATCCGCAGCAAAATCCTCCGGCTCTATTTCTGAGCTGCTTTGCGCTGTCAGCGCCAAGCGTTATCCGGTCACCAGACTGCGCCGGATTTTGATTGCCTTTCTGTTAGAGCTTCCAAAAGACATGCAGAGAGAACCGATCCCCTATTTGCGTGTGCTTGCGGCAAATGCGCGCGGACGGGAAATTCTGAAACAAATCAAGCAAAAAAGCACGCTCACCATCATTACAAAGACAGCCGATTACCAGGCTGCTGACATGTTTCTTGCCGACTGCCGCGCGACCGAGCTATCTGCACTCTGCCAGAGCAGTATGCAAAAAAGCGGCGCAGATTATCTGACGCCGCCTGTCATCCTATCATAATTATGTTTTTTTAACAAAGTGATTTCCGCAGGGACAGGAAATTTCAATTCTTCCTTTTCCTTTCGGAACGCTTAATTTCTTTTTACATTTTTTACAGCGGAAAATCCGGTGCGTTTTCCGGTATGCCGCCTGTTTTTGAGTCTGCCGCCACCAAAACCGGATTCCCTCCGTCAATTTCAAATACTTCTGATTTTCCTCATACCGCTTGTTATAGTTTTTGGAAAAGGTTCTGAAATAATAGAAAATCAAAAGTACTAATGCAAGTCTTGACGAGTAAGGCACACCGAAAATGCCCAAAATCACGAACGCAATAATCAGCGCAAAAATACCCTTGTTCAGCTCATCATTTCCGTACCGACCCTGCATAAACTGATAAAATTTCATTCTAAAATCATTCATTTTAGTGATTCCCTTCCTTTATGATAGTTCTATTATACTATACCCCGATTCCGTTGTCAAAATATAAATTATAAAT
>RQCD01000056.1 GCA_008668455.1 Clostridia bacterium | reverse complement strand
GCCTTGTGGTGACAAAAAAAGGACTTGTACCGTGGAAGGAATATACCCCCCGGGCGGCAGAAAAGCTGAAATCCATATTCTTTTCGGGGCAGTTTATGGTGTTTGTAGGAATCGGCGCGATTAATACGCTAAGCTGTATTTTGTTCTCTATGCTCTATTCGGTTAAGCTGGACGCAAATCTTTCCTATATTGCCGGCTATGTCACCTCGCTCTTGATCTCCTATGCCTTAAACAGCCGCTACACCTTCCATAGTGCGCTTTCGTTCGGAATCTTTGTTAAATTTGCAATGTCCTATATTCCGAACTTCCTGATTCAGAACGGTGTGATTCTGTTATTTTATAACGCATTGGGCTGGCACAAGCTGATCTGCTATGTGCTTGCAGCAATCATCGGAATTCCGGTCACATTTCTCGTAATGAAGGTTTTTGCATTCGGCAAGAAAAAATAAATAAAAACCGGCAAAATTACGCCGGTTTTTTGGTTATTCACAGAAAATTCAAAAAAATCCATTCATTTTCTCTTGACAGATCGAAAAAAGAATAGTAAAATAGTATCGTGCCGGGTCGCGGCAGATTTTGAGCCTGATCCGGCTGTCGGTGCAGAACTGTTACATAAAAAATCCCTGATTTTTGAAAAAAGATTACAGGAATGTTTTTGTATAACAGCTTTTTTACAGTTGTATTACATCTGCGAAAAGGGCATTGACTTTCAGCCTTGTTTGGTGGTATAATCAAGGCATAGTTAAGGATTGTGAGTAGTCCTTAACGCCAAACAACGTTCCGATGCGTAGGAAAGGGTGCGCAGCGGGCGACTGAGTACACCCTTTCAAGTAATATAAGGGAGGATTTGAGAGCATGAAAAAGAATCTCAAAAAAGTGATTTCTGCTGTTGTCGCTTTTGCTCTTACTGCAAGCTCCGCTGCATTCGCAGCAGCTCCGAGCTTTACAGACGTAGCAGACACAGCAAGCTATGCAGACTCTGTTAAAACACTGACTGCATTAGGCGCTATCTCCGGATATGAAGACGGCACCTTCAAGCCGGACGATAAAATTACAAGAGATGAAGTTTCCACAATGATCGTTGCAGCTATCAACAGAACTGCTGATGCTCAGGGTCAAATGGGAAACACAAAGTTCGCAGACATGAACAACGAAGCTAAGAAATGGGCTTCGGGCTATGTAAACGTAGCTGTATCCGAGGATATCATCGCAGGTTTCGAAGATGGTACATTCAGACCGGATGAGCAGGTTACATATGCACAAGTAGTTAAGATGCTCGTATGCGCAGCTGGCTATGGTCAGTATGCAAGCTATCTGGGCGGATGGCCGAACGGCTACCTTTCCGTAGCATCCGATAAGGGCATCACAGCTGGTGTTTCTGCTGGTCAGGACGAAGCTGTAACAAGAGCACAGGTTGCACAGTTGATCTACAACACATTGGACGTTCCGATGGTTGCTTCCAATGGTTTCTCTATCTCTGAAACAACCGGCGCTGTCATTCCTTCTCTGAAGGTTATGGACGGTAAAGATGACAGAGATTATCAGACACTGTTAACTGAAAAGCATCGCGCTTACAAAGTAGAGGGTTATGTTTCTAACACAAACAGAACAAATTCTGCTAAATGTGATGCTGATGAAGTTGAGTTCACAATTCAGTATACTGAGAACTATGATGATAGTGATATCGTTGTAAAGAAGAATCAAGCGGCTGGCTTCGCCTATCCGACAGATGTTATCAATGTTGGAGATACAGATGCTGCTGATTACCTCTTAACCTATGCAACTGGTATTGTTAAGTTTGACGAGAACGATGATCCGATTTTTGTAAGCTTTGTACCGTCAGGTAAGAACAAGGTTGAAGAGTTTGATGCATCCTTAGTTGATGATGAGGATTATGAGTTAACTGCTGAAAGCAAGTACCTTAAGTTCTATGAAACAAGTTCTGCAACAAAGTCTAACAAGTATTCTTTGGAAAAAGATTTGGATGATGTAAAACTGTATGTCAATGGTGTTAAGGTTGAAGCAAGTGTAGCAAACATTGAGACATATGTAATCAAAAACACAACTGGTAAAGTTCAGCTGATTGATACTTACTCTGCACAGAGCAAAGCAAACGGTTACTATGATGCAATCTTTGTTACTTATTATGCAACTGCAAAGGTAGACGCAGTTAATACTTCTACTAAGAAGATCACATTTGATAAGCTGACAGCAAATGCGAAGTCTACTTTAACCTTGGATCCGGATGCAAATGACAAGTTGGTATACAGCATTACCTTAAACGGTGAGGAAATTGAGCTTGGCGCATTGCAGAAGGATGATATTCTTTCTATTGCATATGATGTAACAGCTGATACAACTTTAGCTCAGAGCTTCACAAAGTCTAACTTCTATGAAATCTATGTTTCAAGAGATAAGGCTGAGGGTAAGTATACAACAAAGGATTCTGAGGATAAGACAGTAACAGTTGCTGGTACTGAGTATAAGTTTGTAAACGATTACACTGAAATGGTTAAGGATATGACAATTTCTGACGAGTATACTTTATACTTAGATGCATTTGGCAGAATCTTTGATTATGAGACTTTAGCTTCTTCAGCTAAACTTGCTATCATTGATAAGTTTACAAAAGCTACTTCTGACGATTACTGGAAAGCTACTCTGTATACATCTGATGGTTCTGTAAAGAACTTGCAGGTGGATACTTCTAAGGTTAAGTCCTTTAATGGCAAGACAGGAGCAGATGACATTAACTTAGCAATTGCTCAGTATGTATACAAAGATTCAAGTTCTACTTCAGCTGGACAGGTTAATAATTCTGCTACAAACAAGAGAGATATTCAAAATCGTGTTGTTGAGTATAAGATTTCTGCATCCACTGGTTACATCATTGACTTAAAGGTTGCTGACATCAAAAAGAATGACACTGGTGAATATAAAGCAAACAATACATCTGTTGGTAGTGTTAAGATGAACTCTGCAACCAAGGTTGTTGATGCTATTGATTATGTAGATAAGGCTGGTAAAGGTAACTCTACAAGTACAACAGATTTGAAGACTTCTTCTTTGACAGCTTTTTCGGATGGTAGTGATTACACTGCATTCGCTTACGGTGACAAGAATAGTGATAACACATATCCGTTTGTAATCGTAACAGTAGGTAGCGGCACATATACTTCTGAGACAAAGCTTGCTGTATTGACCAAAACTCCGGAAGAAGGAGAAGATGACACATATAACGTTAAGGCTTTGTATGAGAAAGAAGAACAGATCTTAAAGACAAATGACGAGGTTGAAGTTGTTGGTACAACCAACAGTTCTATTGATGATCTGAAGAAGGGCGATGTTGTTGCATTCGTATTCGATGGTTCAGGCGCAATTAAAGAAATCGCATTGGTTCTTTCTGCATCTGCAATCGGTATTGATACAGATTATGCAACTGTAAAGGCAAATGCTGAAGCAAGCTCTGTTCTGAGTGCAATTAAACTGCCGGGTGATGCAGCTTCTAATGACTGGACAATTGAATGGTCTAAGGCTGAATACGACAGCTCTGATGATGTAACACGCTTGGTATATGGTCCGATTGTTGACAAGTCAAACAAGAGCTTTACATTAGGTACTTACAGTGCTACTAAGACAACTAACAAGTTTGACTCTATTGATAAGGTCAGCGAGAGTGTATTGACTGCAGCAGGTAGAGGTGCTTGCTTAGATATCAATGTAACTGATGAGACTCGTGTATATGTATATGATTACAGCACAAGTAAGTCAAGCGATCGTTTCGCAGTTGGTTCTACAGCAGATATCCAGAAGACAGCTATTCCGGAATCTAAGTTGATCAACGATGGAAACACAATCGACTGGACTAAGCTCACAGGTGATGACAATATCGATGCAAACTATGCATTCGCTAAGGTTGTTGACGGTGACGCAACAGACGTATTTGTAATCCTTGCAAAATAATCTTTGACTTGATCAAAGTTTAAGCAAAAAAACAAGACTGGTTATACCAGTCTTGTTTTTTTGCGTTCTCCCTCGAAAAGCGCCGGTTAGAGTTTCTCTCTGCCCCTCCTGCGCTCAAAATCACGTTTCAAACTCCAAAATGTAATCATTCACATGGGAAGGGGAGAGTACACAGACAAAAATGGCAGACAGATGTCAATGTATTGTTTTTTGTGCTTGTACGTGTAGCGACTAACCATAGTATGTCTTTGTGCCTATCCATAGTCACAAGCATCAATTAGACTTGTAAACTTTGTGACAAGAATTAGAAATTAGAAATAATGATTGTAATTTGTGATAATTTATGATATAATTAAATTAATTCATAATTATTGGAGATGTACACAGATGATTGTATGGCGATAAAACGCTGAAAAAAAAATATAAACATTTGACAAACAAAAATAAACATGGTACAGTAAAAGTAGAAAAAGGAAAGACTTCAAACGGTTATGCCAAAGTTATTGTTATAAAAAAATAACGCTACTTTTGTACTGACCCCCAATTGTTAGATTTTTGGTCTAACCGTTGGGGGTCGGTTCGCTTTGCAGCGCGTTTTTATTTAGTTTAGTTTTTCGCCGCATTTTGCGCAGTAGCTGCTGTCACTGTCGTTATATGCACCGCAGGCGGGGCAGACAACGGCATTTTTCAGATCTGCAATTTTTTCTTTCATGGAAGCAATTTCCTCCCGGAGTGCGTCAATGTCTTTACAGATAACGTCAATTTTCTCCGGAAACTCACTTCCGCTCTGATATTCTTCATACACCATCTGACCGATCTGTGCCAGATATTCATGAATTCTGTCCTCGGTGTTGCTGATGGCATAATTGGTCTTTGTCTGCTCCACAATGCTGCCGGTTTTGCTGACTGCGGCACTGGTCAGCTTTTCTGCGCTTTCCAATGCCTTTGTCATGCCTTTTTTTACCTTTGATACAAATTCGTCCATGTTTTTCATCCTTTCTTGGGTTACTGAGTGCTTTTATGCTCCTCAAAGCTTTTCGTAAAAATATGACTTCCGTCATTTTTCTGCGTGTCGGTATGGTAGAATAAATAATCGTGCTTTTCCGGATGCTGTGCCGCCTGAATTGAGGCAAGTCCCGGGTTGCAGATCGGACCTTTTGGAAGTCCGGCATTTTGATAGGTGTTGTACACAGAATCCACCTTCAGATCCTTATAAAGCACTCTATTTACATTATATGCACCATCTGAAATTGCGTATACAACCGTTGCGTCAATTTGCAGCTTCATGCCGGCGGCTAATCGGTTCTCGATAACTCCGGCAATTGTTGCACGCTCGGAATCCAGCTTTGCCTCACGTTCTACCATGGAGGCAAGCGTAATCGTTTCGTACAGATTTTCATATCCCTGCCCGGTCGATTTGTAACGATCCTCAAAGCACTGGAGCATGGCGCGGACAATCTCCTCTGCGGATATGTCGCTGTAAAACTCGTAGGTGGCAGGAAAGAGAAACCCCTGCAGCCGATAACGGCAGCCATCCTGTTTTTTGATGCCCTTTAAAAATTCAAATTCATAGTCCGCTTCTAATGCCTTGTTGAGAGACTTTTCATCGGACAGTCCGGCTTCGGTCAGGCGTGTGATGATGTTTTCCACCGAAAAACCCTCCGGAATCGTGACCGAAACGGTTTTGCGCTTTGCGCCATCGGTTGCCATCTGTGCAATCATTTCATTATAACTCATGCCCTTTTGAAAATCAAAGTCTCCGTATTGCAGCTTTCCGCGGTAGGAAGAAAATTGAGCAGTCAGGGCAAACCGGAGTGATCCGGAGATAACACCCTCATCCTTCAAAATCCGTGCAATCTGCATCGTTCCGCTGCCCTCCGGAATAGTCACCGACGCGTCCTTTTTTGCTTTTCCTCCGGAAAGGGAAAGGAGCGCGGCAAGAATCAGCAGAATCAGAATACTGATGGCGGCTGTTTTCTTTATTTTCATCTTTTTTTTGCGAAGCGCTTTTTTTTCTAAAAAAGACTGATAATCGCTCCGTTCCTCCATTTGATCACCCCTACCATACAAAATCAAATTCCAGATCACCGATCCGGACGGTGTCGCCCTCCTGAATGCCTTTGTCTACTAATGCGTCAATTACTCCGTGCGACTTTAAAGCACGCTGGAAAAATTGCAGACTTTCTTCATCCGAGAAATTCACGCTGCCGCCCACTGCCTCAATCCAGCTGCCGGAAACAACATAAGCTGCACCGTCCCTTGTGATTTCAAAGCCGACTTCTGTCGTGTCGATCCGGGTTTCCTCCTCAAGATCCATTTCCGGCTCATATACCTGGATCGGCGGCAGCTTTTGCAGCTCGGTGAAGGTATAATTCATCAGCTCGGTCACACCGCGCCGGGTGGCGGCAGAAATCTCAAAGACCGGCAATCCGCGCTGCTTCATTTCGGCTAAAAACTCCTCGTAGACTGCCTGATCCTGAATGATGTCCGTTTTATTTGCCGCCACAATCTGCGGACGGCTTTCTAATTCGAGATTATATTTGGAAAGCTCGTCATTAATAATATCGAAATCCTCAATCGGATTTCTTCCCTCAATTGAGGAAACATCCACCACATGGATTAAAAGCCGGGTTCTTTCAATATGCCGGAGAAAATCGTGTCCTAAACCAACTCCCTCGCTTGCGCCCTCAATAATCCCCGGAATGTCTGCTAAGACAAAGCCGCGGTGAGCATCCAGAGAAACAACACCCAGATTCGGTTCTAATGTGGTGAAATGGTAGTTTGCAATTTTTGGGTCAGCTTTGGTGGTAACCGAAAGGAGCGTTGATTTGCCGACATTCGGAAAGCCAACCAAGCCAACGTCTGCTAACAGCTTTAATTCTAAAATAACCTCGCGCTCAATGCCGGGCTGACCGTTTTTCGCAAAGTTCGGCGTCTGCCGGGTTGGTGTGGCAAAATGCGCATTACCCCAGCCGCCGTTTCCTCCGCGAACTAAAACGACATCCTCATCAGGATTTGAAAGATCTGCTAAAATGCGGTTTGTCTCTGCGTCCCGGACAACCGTTCCTAAAGGAACAGAGATTCTAATGTCCTCGCCACGCTTGCCGTTGCAGCGCTTTCCTGCACCGTCCTGACCGCTTTGTGCCTGGTATTTTCGCTTGTAGCGGAAATCCATCAGTGTGGAAAGCCCGGGATCAACATGGAAAATCACACTGCCGCCCTTGCCGCCGTCTCCGCCGTCCGGACCTCCGGCGGCAACATACTTTTCCCGGTGAAATGCAATTGCACCGTTTCCGCCGCTGCCAGACTTAATTAATATTTTTGCTTTATCTATAAACATGTCCGTACCCTTTCGTTTGCAGGAAATATATTTTTTCATCTACATCTATTATACGCCATTTTTCGGGGAAAAACAAGAAAAAATTTGTAAATTTTGTGTGTCCGGATGAAAAAGTACCCGACAAAATATATGAAGCTGCCGGCTAATCGGTAAGCTTTGCATCTGAAAGCTGGACTCTGGATTTGATGCCGGTTTTTTCAAAAATATTGCTGATCGTAAGCTTTACAGTGGAAATCGAAATGTAAAGCCGTGCGGCAATCTGCTTGTTGGTCAGTCCCATACGAATGAGGGATGCAACCTCACGTTCCCGCGGAGACAGCTAATTTTTCCCGGACTTCATCATGGCTGTGTTTTTAGTAAATTCCTTGCCAAGCCGGACAATTTCCGGGGCAGCGTCCGGCGGAAGAATGTCTTTGAGTTCCGCATAGCTTTGGGCAAAGGGCATGTAAATCTGATCCGGCAGCGCGGAATCCAGCGCAAGCTGCAAATATTTTGCAGCCTCCTCCGCCCGGTCAAAATGACCGCGCATAAAATCTGCTTTTGCACGCATCATATATTCAGCGCCCATTCCGTGACCGCCGGTCAGCGCATAGTAGACCGGCATACATTCATCCATCTGAACACATTCCTCAGACAGCTTTCCGGCGGATCTGTGGTAAAAGAGCAAAACAGACGGAGAACCAAAGGTCCAGGTGCTTCTCAGATTGATCAGACTTGCCTTGTGACCTAACAGCTCATATGCTTTTCGATGGTGCTTGCTCATTTCATCAATTTGATTATACTTTAAAAAGGAGGACAAAAGCTCTAATTCGTCCAGAATTGCGTTTTTCTGCTCCTGGCTTTCGGAGCTTTGCCCAGTCGCCGCCTTTTTCGTACAGACGGTTTTGCTCCTCCTTTGGACGTTCGGAAAGCACAGCGGACAGATAGGCAGAAAACAGTGAGTGAAAACGGTAGACGTTTTCTTCCCGGCAGATAAAGCCCTGTAAATTCAGCTGACTTTTTACCCGCTCTGCCGGCTCGCCTGTCACAAAGCTCGCCTGCGGAACGGTGAAGCTTTGAAATACCGACAAGGCAAGATAAAACTGCTTTTGCTCCGGAGAAAGCCGGGCAAAAAATGCAGTTTCAATCAGGTGATTTAAAATGCCGGGTTCAAACCGTCCGTTTCTTGTATAGCATAAAAGCTGTAAATCCAGGGTTTCAGGCTCAGGAATGCCCTTTTGCCTTAATGCATCTGTACAAAGCGCATCCAGACGGGAAAGCATTTTGCAGAATGTATCCCATAAAGCGGTCTGCCCGGCTTCTGTCACAGTGCGCCGGAAAATACGGCAGCCGGAAAAGGACGGGGTTTTTAACAGACGGTCGAGTGCAGTTGTCTTTCCGAATCCGGAGGGCGCTTCTAAAACGGTCAGCGGATAATGCCTGATCTGCTTCAGCTGCGCAATCAGCCGCGGCGGAAAAATAATGCCTGTAGGTCTGGCTTTTGTAATGGTTTCATGGGTATCAACTTCCTTCTTTTCTTCTTTTACCACGAACCTACCCGGTTCGTCAATGGAGAAAACGCGTAAAATTTATAACGCAGAATGTAAAATTTTTATAAAGTAATTGATTTTCTGTGCATTTTCGTATATAATAAAAGCAATCATATTATTTTTTTGGATGCTGGTTATGGTAGATT
>RQCD01000053.1 GCA_008668455.1 Clostridia bacterium | reverse complement strand
CAGAGCGCGGATAAATGAGCGCAAAAAAAGAACGGACGCGGCAGCCGATATGTTGGCCACCGCGCCCGTTTTCTCATAGGTGCAGCTTTTGAAATGTTACGCAGTAGAACCGCGATTTTAGGGGTAAAGGTATCAATCCTTATGCGTATATAGCAAATCAGGACAGGGATTATTTGATAAAAGCAATAAGTAAAATGCTTTCCAAAGACAAAGAATGTGAGAGCAGCTTAATGTTTAACGAATTAAAAAAAACTGAAGCAAAGATTGACGAATTAAATACCTCCATTAAAAGCCTTTACAAAGACAAGGTAACAGGAAAAATGTCTGAAAAGATTTTTTATAATCTTCTTGAGGATTTCGAAAGTGAGTTAAAAACCTATGAAGAGAAAGCTTCCGTAATTCGTGAAAAGCTTGATGTAAAAGCTGCAACAGAGAATGAAATATCCCTTTTTGCTGACAGAATCTCAAAATGCTTAGAGCTTAAATCTATGAATAAATTTTTGGCTCGTGAATTGATTGAGTCGATAACTGTTTCTGCTTATTACAAAGTTGATGGCGAAACAATGCAGGATGTGACGATAAACTATAAATTTGTCGGCAACTTAAAAAATTTAGAAATGGATTTTTCTTAAAATGCTATATGAAAGCCATAATATTGTGGCAAGGAAACAAGCATATTGTTATGGCTATTTTAGGGCAAAAAAATTATGGTCATTCATTAAAATGACCATAATTCATTGGCGGAGAAGGAGGGATTTGAACCCTCGCGCCGGTTTCCCGACCTACACCCTTAGCAGGGGCGCCTCTTCGGCCAACTTGAGTACTTCTCCATGTACCTACAAAGCATGCCAAATGCTTCGCATCACTATTTTTTGGAGGAGAGAGTGGGATTCGAACCCACGGACGCTCGCACGTCACCGGTTTTCAAGACCGGCTCTTTCGACCGCTCAGACATCTCTCCACAACCGACGAATTATATTATACACGATTTTTGTTATTTTGTCAACCCTTTTTTTGATTTTTACAAAAAAACTTTTTCGAAAACTTTTTCGATCTTGAAAATATTCATAAGAAAAAGACTCCTTTGACTAATGTTTTTCTTGGACGTTAAACATTATATCATATTCGGAGTTCATTTTCTTATTTTTTGTCAGCTATAAATGGTATCACAACACATAGGAAATCTGCAAAGCAGCAGGTTTCCATCTCATTAATCCACCTTCAAAGTATTTTTAAGTCCATGAACAGTGTTTGCTTTTTCAAACTATATGTTTAAGGTGTCCACATACGGATTTCATCCTTTTCCAGCACGTTTTTCCAATTTACATAGATTCGGAATCCGTCTGTGTTTCCGACAATCAGCCAGACAGTCTGTTTTTTGGGTGAGATGATATTTGCTTTTGCATAGCAGCACATTTGTCCCTCCATAGTCATCCGGCTTTCCACATCAATCGCTCCATTTGATCGGATCTAATATTCTTTTTGCCGCCGAGAACCCTTCCTCTGCGGCATATTCTAAATGCAGCCGCTTTTTTGGTCTTTGTGCCCGCTCCGGTGCATGCAAGAAAAGTGTCTCAAGGTTTGGGGTTTTCAAGGCGATTTTTGCAGAATCTTCGGCAAGTCTTTTGATACTGTCCGACGGACGTACCACATCAATTCCACAGACAAAATAATCATTGATCAGGTCTTTTGTATTCCCAATCGCTTCATACCCACGGATAATACCGATAATGGATGCCGCGCTTGCACAGGTGCAATCGGTATCATAGCCGCATCTTACGTTCAGTCTCAAGCATTGGAACACCAAAGTTCTTGTTTTGTTTCTTGCAGACAAACACCAGTTCATCATAACCGGTTAAGTCAATCTGCACATACCCCTCCTGATCCGGCATAAGTCTGATTCCATCCAAATACGCTTCTGCACCCCAAACACCCAAAATTGCTGCGTTTGAATTTAACTCAACCCAATAGGTCCAGCTGATCGGATGCAGTTTCAGTTTGATCATTGCCGCAGCTGGTTACCGTTGCCGCAAGACAAAGCGCCGAGGTTCCTGCCAATGATTTTTTGAAAAACTTTTTCATGTTTCTCCTCCCATGTGTGTTTTTTTTGATAATTCTATTTTACCTGAGAAACTGCATTTTACAACGTCCAAAATCTATGATTCTGTTCCAAATTCTATGATTACACCGAATTTTAGGATTGACTTTCCCCAACAGATATTATATAATTAGTACAATATCACACTGGAGGTATCCCGTTATGGATTTTTCAAAAACAAATTCCACCTGGCTTTGGAACAGTCTGGATTTTCAATCGGTCAACCAATTTGCCGCCTTTCGTCAGGAGGTTGTTTTCTC
The DNA here is from genome assembly GCA_008668455.1 of Clostridia bacterium. Lineage (GTDB taxonomy): Bacteria > Bacillota > Clostridia > UBA1381 > UBA1381 > RQCD01. The sequence continues at coordinate 5,031 of RQCD01000053.1, read as the reverse complement.
CCCAAACGCATCGGCAAAGCTTTATATCAGCTGTGACACAAATTACTGCGTCTGGCTCAACGGTCATTTTGTTTCCACCGGGCAATATCTTGCATATCCGCATAACAAATTTTATGATGTGTTAGAGCTATCCCGGCATGCAAAGCCGGGAAAAAACACACTTGCTATTTTGGTATATTATCAGGGAATCGACACCTCATGCTATAAAACCGGAACACCCGGGTTAATTTATGCAATTCGTCATGCAGACAGCTGGATTTCCAACCAGGCAGCCATGACCGGAGAGGGCAGCGGATATCAGCGCGGAGAGCAGCAGCTCATTACTCTGCAATTAGGTCCAACGCTTGCATATGATGCAGGAAAGGAAACCGCATGGAAAACAGAATCTCTTGATTCTACCTGGAAACCGGCTGTGAAGCTTGACTTTTGCGATTTTTTACCGAAAATCATAGAAAAACGTCCCATCCAAAAGCTAGATCTTTCTATGCATTCTCCCTCGCATTTGATTGCCGCCGGTCAGTTTATTGATCAGCTGGACGAAACCCACCCGGCAGCAGAACGGATGCAGGCAGCCTACTTTTCCTCTAAATCTATCTTCTTTAACTCCTTTGAAACCATTTCTGAGGACAATACCTATCTGATTTATGATTTGGAGCGGGAAACCTCCGGATATTTGGAATTAGATTTTGATTTAGACGAAAACGGAACGGCTGATTTGGAGATTGGATACGGAGAGCATTTGGAAAGTCTGCGTGTGCGCTCTTACATAGATGGACGCTGTTTTTCCTTAAGTTACCGTGCAAAGCCGGGGAAAAATCAATTCACCCATTATTTTCGTCGGATTGCCGGGCGGTATTTACAGGTTTGCATCCGGAATCTGACCGGTACGCTAAAAATCAACCGCGTTGGACTGCAAATTGCACATTATCCGGTCAAATGTAAACCCATGCCGCCATTAACGGATTCTTTAGACAGGAAAATCTATGAAACCTCTATTGCAACTCTGGTGGAATGTATGCATGAGCATTATGAGGACTGCCCCTGGCGCGAGCAGTCGCTCTATGCCATGGATTCCAGAAGTCAGGCGCTTTTCGGCTATGCTGCATTCGGCAACTATGAGTTTGCAAAAGCATCGATCAGACTTTTGGGCAGTTCTCTGCGTGGGGATGGATTTTTGGATTTGTGCGCACCGAGCGGGATTGATATTACCATTCCAAGCTTTTCTATGATGTGGATTGTTTTTGCTGTGGAATACGTTCGTTACAGCCAGGACTTTCGCTATGCGCATGAGGCACAGAAAACAACAAAAATTATGCTTGACCGTTATTTTTCCAGCATGGAGGATCATCTGCTCCCCACTCCGGCAGATAAAAAATACTGGAATTTCTACGATTGGGAGAACGGTCTGAGCGGAGCAGATACTTATCACCGTTTTGATGTTCTTTTGCAACTGTTTCTCGCGTATGCCTTGCAGCATGCAATAGAGCTTGCAGAAATCACCGGATCAAAGGACTTGAAAAAAGAATGGACAAGCAGGAAAAACGAATTAAAGCTTGCGGTAAATAAAACGTTTTATGATGAAAAAAAGGGACTCTATCATACCTTTTTGGATCAGGAGCAACCTTGCGAGCTGGCACAGGCATTAGCAATTCTGACCGGATTTGCCCCCTCTCCGGCAAAGCTAAGTCAGATTTTAGCGCAGAAAAACGATCTTGTTCCGACAACGCTTTCCAGCTGTCTTTTTAAATATATGGCGATGTTAAAGTATAAAAGAAACTATCCTGCTGTGCTCCGGGAAATCCGCTCCCTTTGGGGCAAAATTCTTTACCAGGGAGGAACCGCCTTTTACGAAACAATCGGCGGTGCAGCAGATTTTGGGGAAGCCGGAAGTCTCTGTCATGGCTGGTCTGCCGTTCCGATTTATGTTTATCACAAAATATTCGGAGATTTTTACAAAAACTAAAAAAACGGATGGAAGCTCATTTCCGGCCCTCCATCCGCTTTTTTTTCACATTTCCCGTCTTCCCTCAAGTGCTTTTATGAGGGTGACCTCGTCTGCATATTCCAGATCGCCGCCAACCGGAATGCCATGGGCAATTCTGGTCACACGGATTCCCATTGGCTGAAGCAGCTTTGATAAATAAACCGCGGTCGCCGTTCCGCTGACGGTTGGATTTGTTGCCATAATGACCTCCGAAACCTGATCCTCTGCGATCCGCTCTAACAGCTCTTTGATCTTTAAATCCTCCGGTGCAATGCCGTCCATAGGAGAAAGTGCTCCGTGCAAAACATGATACACACCGCGGTATTCATTTGTTTTTTCAATCGCCGAAACATCCTTCGGATTCTCCACCACACAGATCACAGAATGATCTCTCTCCGGAGATGCGCAAACCGCACAGGGTGCTGTATCGGTAAGATTCTGACACACCGGACAAAGGCAGATCGAATTTTTTGCATGCAAAATCCCCTCTGCCATCTCTTGAACTTCCTGCTTTGACATCGTGTCCAGAATGTGAAAGGCGATTCTTTCTGCACTTTTTCTTCCAATCCCCGGTAGCTGTTCAAACTTTTCAATTAATACCTCAATTGGTACTGCATGCATATTTTCATCCCCTGCATGTTAGAATAATCCCGGAATATTGATACCGCCGGTAATTTCACTCATTCCCTCTGTCATCATATCGTCCGCCTTTTTAATGGCTTCATTGACAGCAACCAGCACTAAATCCTCTAAGGTCTCAACATCCTCCGGATCAACTGCCTCCGGCTTAATTTTAATCGAAAGAATTTCTTTCCTGCCGTTTGCCTGCACTTCAACCACTCCGCCGCCGGCAGTTGCTTCTACCGTCTTTTCTTCCATTTCGCTCTGAACGCGTTCCATTTCCTCCTGCATCTTCTGCGCTTGTTTGATCACGCTGTTCATGTTCTTGTTGGTGTTCATTCCAGCTCCGTGAAATCCCTTATATTTACCCATTTTCATTCTCTCCTTTTTCCTGATCTTCTAAAAACTCTTCCTGCTCATCCTCGTCAAAGGCTGTCTGGGAATAGGTTTCAGATTCATAATGTACAAAATCGCTCTCATCCGTCAGCTCAACAATCTCCGGAAAGTCCTCGCACAGGGCATCCAGCGGATCGGCTTTGTTGTTCTGCGGACTCGGCGTATCTGCCGTTTCCTCCTCGGCGTCTGCTGATGCTCCGCCAATTTTCCAGTAATCAATGATGTGGTCTGCCACATCCTCCGCAAATACTGCTTTGATACACAAATCAGCGCCTGCCTGTTTTTGAAAGGCATCCTGAATTTGCGAAAGATAGGTTGCCGCAATTTTTTTCTTCATTGCCTCCTGCTGATCAAACAGCATCAGGAGTCCCTCTCCGTCAATGGTGATTCGCCTGTTTAAGACTTCACTTGCCACAAACGGGAGTTTTTTTGCAATAGCCTGCGAAATTTTATCCCATTTCCGGGCTGCTGCAACGACCGGCGAATCTGCCGTCAGCTTTGTCACATCTAACGGACAATAGAGCCTGGCAGAAACCTTTTGCGGCTTCTTTTTGTCCGGTTTGCTTTTTTTCTCCTCCGGCGGCGCTGCGGTAACTGTGATACCGTTTTGAACCTTTTCCTCAAGCGCTTCAATTCTGGCAAGTACAGAAGCTTCTGACCGATCCAAAGCCGGCTGTGAAAGCTTTACGAATGCAAGCTCATAGGCAATCCGCGGATTTTTCATCCATTTTGCCTCATTCATCGCCTGCGACAAGCCTGTGATTGCATCGGACAGCTTTTCAAACGGAACCCGTTCTGCCTGTGCCCGAACCTGCACCATATCCTCCTCCGAATAATCCAAAAGTCCGGATGGTTCCTTTGAAATTTTACAAATCATCAGATTCCGGTAATAGCGAACCAACGAATCTAAAAACAAGGTTAAGTCTCTGCCGTCTGACGCAAGGGTATTAACCGTTTCTAAAAGCGTTTCGCTGTCTCCGTTTGTGATCGCGTCGACCGCACTGCGGATCAGCTCATCCTCTGCCATGCCGAGAGTGCTGATAATATCTGCTTTTGTCAGATCGTTTCCGCAGGCAGAAATACAACGCTCCAAAATACTCAGACCGTCTCTCATTGAGCCGTCTGCCAAAGAAGCTAAAAGCGCATAAGCATCGTCTGTAATCGAGTATCCGTCCCCGGACGCTATTTCCTTCATCCGAAGGATAATATCAGCCGGACGGATTCTTTTAAAGTCAAATCGCTGACACCGGGAAAGAATCGTTTCCGGAACACGATAGGCTTCCGTGGTTGCAAGAATAAAAATGACATGCTCCGGCGGTTCTTCCAGGGTTTTTAACAGTGCGTTAAATGCACCGGCAGACAGCATGTGTACCTCGTCTATGATATAAACCCGGTATTTTGTCCGTGCAGCGGCATAATGCACATCCTCGCGGATCTCCCGGATACTGTCCACACCGTTATTGGATGCAGCGTCTATTTCCGAAACGTCCATAATACTGCCGTCTAAAATACCGCGGCAGGTATCGCATTCGTTGCAGGGAGAGCCGTCCTTTGGGTGTTCGCAGTTAATTGCCCTCGAAAATACCTTTGCAGCTGTTGTTTTTCCTGTCCCTCTTGTTCCGCAGAAAAGATATGCATGTGCAATTTTTCCGCTTTGAATCTGATTTTTCAGAGTGCGTGTAATATGCGTTTGCCCGACTAAATCCTCAAACACAAGCGGTCTCCATTTCCGGTAAATCGCCTGATATGCCATAAAACACACCTCCTAAGCATGAATAAAAAAAAAGGCTCCGACCGAGGAATCCACAACACATCAAAAGCTCCGCTTATTGCTGCTTGGTTCCCCATCTGACAAGGTTCACGGTTTTCAATCGCACGGGCTCGGTCATCATCGCCAATATGAAATGTCCTTATATATTATACCTCATTTTTTCATAAACTGCAAGCATTATTTTAAAAATTTTACAAAAAATTTTTAAAAATTATCAAAAACTTTTTAGCCATAAAAATTCGTCCGCGTAATTCTACAT
>RQCD01000228.1 GCA_008668455.1 Clostridia bacterium | reverse complement strand
GGTATTTCTGTGCGGTAATTTTAAAAGATGGAACACACGCTCTCATCCGTTAGAGAAAATTGGGACAACCGGTGTATGGTATGGTGTATTCCCGGAAATCGGAGAATATGAAATATATAAATATGCCGTTACCGGAGCGGACGGGAAAACCGTCTTAAAAGCAGATCCGTTTGCCGTCTGTTCGGAAACGCGCCCGGGTACAGCGTCAATTACCAGAGACATTTCCCGTTTTCAGTGGTCAGACCGGGAGTTTATGAAACGGAGAGAGAAAACACCTCCCTACAATCGTCCTATGCTGATTTATGAAATGCATTTGGGGAGCTGGCGGCAGCATGCCGACGGATCGTTTTACACCTACCGGGAGCTTGCAGAGGAGCTGATTCCATATCTTTTGGAAATGCACTATACGCATGTGGAGTTTATGCCGCTGATGGAATATCCTTACGACGGTTCCTGGGGATATCAGGTGACAGGATATTATTCTGCCACCGGACGCTACGGTACACCGGAGGATTTAAAATATCTGATCAATGCCTGCCACCGGGCAGGAATCAGCGTGATTATGGACTGGGTTCCGGCACACTTTCCAAAGGACGCGCACGGTCTCTACCGGTTTGACGGTTCTCCGACTTATGAATATGCGGACAGCCGCTTTGTAGAGCATAAGGATTTGTGAACAATTGTGTTTTATTATTCCAAAAAAGAGTTTGTTTATTTTCTGATGTCCTCTGCATATTTCTGTGTGAGCGAATATCATATTGACGGTCTGCGGGTGGATGCTGTTTCCTCCATGCTGTACCGCGACTACAGCCGTCACAGCGGCGAATGGGTGCCGAATATTTACGGCGGAAATCACAATTTAGAGGCAATTGCATTTTTGCAGAGTCTGAATCGGGTGATGTTTGAGCATTTTCCGAATATTCTGATGATTGCAGAGGAATCCACGGCATGGAGCAAGGTAACCGGGGATGTCCGCGGGGGAGGACTCGGCTTTAATTATAAATGGAATATGGGATGGATGAATGATACGCTCCGCTATATGTCCATGGATCCCTATTTTAGAAAACCGAATCATAATCTGATTACCTTTATTATGTGCTATGCATTTTCCGAGAACTTTATCCTGCCGCTTTCTCATGATGAGGTGGTACACGGAAAGCATTCCCTGGTGGATAAAATGTACGGAAGCTATGAGGAAAAATTCGCGTCCTATCGGACATTGATGGGGTATTATATGTCTATTCCGGGAAAGAAGCTTTTGTTTATGGGCGGTGAATTTGCACAGTTTATCGAATGGAAATACGACGCTCCGCTTGATTGGATGCTACTGGATTATGACATGCACAAAAAATTCCAGTGTTATATCCGGGAACTGAATGAATTCTACTGCTCCCATCCGGAATTTTGGGAATAGGATCAAAGCTGGGAGGGCTTTTCATGGATTGAGCAGAACGACAGTGAAAATTCTGTTGTTTCCTATCTGCGCCGGGCAAAGGAGGGCGAAATTATCGTTGCTCTGAATTTCACTCCGGTAAAGCGTGAAAAATACCGGATTGGCGTTCCGGAGGAGGGCGAGTATCTTGTTCTGTTAAACAGCGCCTGGAAAAAATACGGCGGCGGACTTCCAAAACGTCAGAAGCTGTGCCGTGCAAAGAAAAAACCGTGCGGCGAAATGCCCTGCTCCATTGAACTGGATTTACAGGGCTTATCCGCAGTTTATCTGGAAAAACAACTGTCATCCCACGGGCAGAGCGAGAAATTTGTGGGAAGAAAGGCTATGAAAAGTGTATGAGAGGTAAAGACTGTATTGCTATGATCTTAGCAGGCGGACAGGGAAGCCGTCTGGGTGCGCTGACCAAATATGTTGCAAAGCCTGCCGTTCCGTTTGGCGGAAAATACAAAATTATAGATTTTCCGCTTTCCAACTGCGTTCATTCGGATATTGACACGGTCGGCGTTCTGACACAGTATCAGCCGCTGGAGCTGAACACCTATATCGGAAACGGAAATCCATGGGACTTAAACCGAAACAATGGCGGTGTATATGTGCTGCCGCCTTATCAAAGCGCGCATGCCGGCGAATGGTACAAGGGAACCGCAAATGCCATCTATCAGAATCTAAGCTTTATCGGTAAGTTTAATCCCGAAAATGTGCTGGTACTCTCCGGCGACCATATTTATAAAATGCACTATGGAAGAATGCTTGCCGAGCATAAGAAATCCGGTGTGGCAATTACCATTGCTGTCCTGCCTGTTCCATGTGAGTGGGCGAGCCGGGTTGGAATTATGAATACGGACGATACCGGCATGATCACAGAATTTGAGGAAAAACCAAAAAAACCGAAAAGCAATCTTGCCTCCATGGGAATCTACATTTTTAACTATGAGATTATGAAACGGTATCTGGAGGAGGATGAGAACGATCCGGAATCATCCAACGATTTTGGAAAAAACGTGATTCCGAAAATGCTTGCCAATCATGAAAAAATGATGAGCTGGAAATTTGAAGGCTACTGGAAGGATGTCGGTACGATTCAAAGCCTTTGGGAGGCGAACATGGATCTTTTAGGGAACGAACCGAAGTTTGAAATTAATGATCCGCGCTGGAAAATCTATTCCCGGAATCTTGCGCTTGCACCGCACTATGTCGGACAAAATGCAAAGCTTAGCAATTGCACCGTCACCGAGGGCTGCTCTATTTTCGGGGAAATCCGCCATTCCATCATATCAGGAGGCGTGTGGATCGGCAAGGGGAGTGTTGTTTCGGACAGTGTGATTATGCCGGGGGCAAAAATCGGAAACAATGTTGTAATTGAAAAGGCGATGATTGGCGGCGACGCTGTGATTGGCGACGGAGCAAAAATCGGCGTCACCGAACAGAAGGACAACAGTTATGCCTCTGCTTTCTGCACACAGGGTCTTGTTTTAATTGAAAGCGGCGCAGTCATTCCGGATGGATCGGAGATTGCAAAGGGTTCTATGGTAGAGCGTACAGAAAGGAATGAAGTAAAATGATCATGAAGGATACGATGGGAGTCATTTTAAATGAACCCGAAAAAATTTCACCGATTACCGATCACCGGTCGGTATCCGCGCTGCCGATTGCCGGGCGGTATCGCATCATAGACTTTGTACTCTCCAATATGGCAGTTGCCGGTATCACGAATATGGGTGTGGCAACAAAGGATAACTATTCCTCTCTGATGGATCATATCAAGTCCGGAAAGCCGTGGGATCTGGATCGTAAAAACCAGGGGCTGAATCTGCTCCCGCCGAATCTTTGGGAAAGTGCGAATGCTTCTCTGCGCGGCAATATTGATATTTTAGCAGGTATCCGGGATTTCCTGCGAAGAAGTCATCAGACCTATGTCATTCTTTCTCTGGGAACACATCTTTACAATATTGACTTTAAGGCAGTGATGAAGCAGCATGTGGAAAATCAGTCGGACATTACAATTTTATATAAAAATGCCGCCGGAATGCCGGAAAAAGAGCTTTCGAGGTTTAATCTTTTAGATATTGATAGGGAAAACCGTGTGGTGGATATTGAAAGCAAGCCGTATTATCCGAAAACGGCAAATACCAGCATGGATGTCTATGTGATGGAAAAAGCGCTTTTAGAGAGCATTATTGACGAATGCTGCGCAAGAGGAGATCACGATTTTCTGACCGACGCACTTTCGAAAAAGCTGGGCGGTATGCGTATTTATGCGTATGAATATACAGGCTATACCGATAAGATTGATTCCTTAAAGGCATACTACCGGAATAATATGATTTTCCTGAATCAGGAGATCCGCGAGGAATTATTTTCGGAACAGCGTCCGATCTATACAAAAACCAAGGATCAGTCTCCGGCACATTACGGAGAAAACGCATCGGTTTCCAATTGCTTTATCTCGGACGGCTGCGTAATTGAGGGAACGGTAGAGAACTGTGTGCTTTCACGCGGCGTCCGTATCGAAAAAGGAGCTGTGGTAAGGAATTCTGTGATTATGCAGGAATCTGTCATTGAAGAAAATGCAAAGCTGGATTATGTTGTGTTCGATAAGGAGGTTCGGATTACAAAGGGTAGACGGCTTTTGGGGCAGGCAACCTATCCGCTTGCAATCGCGAAGGGAACAACAATTT
>RQCD01000157.1 GCA_008668455.1 Clostridia bacterium | reverse complement strand
TGATATGATGTATAGACAATAAAAGGAAAGGAAGAAATTAAATGTTTCAATTAACAACAATTTTAGCAACCGGAACGCAGACAGCATCAAATGCTGCGGCAGACGTAGAGGCTGCACAGCAGGCAGCAACCGTTGCAGGCGGTTTAATGCCGATCATTATGATGGTTGCAATCTTTGCGCTGATGTATTTTATGATGATTCGTCCGCAGAGAAAGAAAGAGAAGGAAACCAAAGCGATGATCGATGCATTGGTTGTCGGCGACAAGATCGTTACAATCGGCGGTATCTGCGGTAAGGTGGTAAAAATTAAAGACGACTATATCTTTATTGAGTCCGGTAATATCGGAACACAGGATGAAAAATCCATTATCAAGATGGAGCGTTCCTCTGTCCGTTCGGTGGAAAAGAAGATAGAAGCGTAATTATCTTCATAAACTCCCGTTTTTTTGAATATATATCAATGAAGCTATATTAAAAAAAAGGGGGTTTTATCATGTCAGAAGGACAAAGAAAAATGAACTGGCACGGAATTATGAAGGGGATTTTATTTGCGGCAGTGTCTACCTTTTTGCTGATTTTAGGAATTGCGGCAGTTTGCTATTTTGCATCTGTCCCGGAAAAGCTGATTTCAGTATTGACCATGGCTGCAAGCGGTCTGGGTGTACTTTTGGGTGCGGCAGCAGTTTCAAAAAGCGCCGGCTATGCCGGACTTCTGCACGGATTGCTGTTGGCAGCCGGCTATATGCTCCTTTTGTGGCTTTCCGGGATTCTGGTGCAGAAAAGTGTATGCACGAGCGTCCATTTCGTTTCAGTATGCCTGTGCGTTTTGGCTTGCGGTATGCTGGGCGGTGTCATGGGGGTCGGCGCGACAGAATGATTTTTTGAAAAATTTTCAAAAAAGGCTTTTCAATTCCGTAAATTTATGTTATACTGTAGTAGTATACATAATGTTAGGAGGATTTTTTATGAAACACGTTAAAACATTAAATCAGGCAACCTTGAAAAAGAGTGCAAAGCATGGCGGCTGCGGCGAATGTCAGACATCCTGTCAGTCCGCATGCAAAACATCCTGCACAGTTGCAAATCAGAAGTGCGAAAGAGTTTAAATTAAATATTCGCCGACAGGGAAGGGCTGTTGCATGACGGGATCATATTTCATGCAGTAGTCCTTTTTGTTACATATTCAAAAGAGTTGAGGAGTTTTGAGTTTTGATACATAAATATAAATTATTAGGGTTAAATATTGTGATGGATATTTACAGCGGCAGTGTGCATGTTGTGGATGATGCATTTTACGACATGCTGGATGAATTTGGAGATGCGTTCCAAGAAAAAAATGCATGTCCGGAGGAAATCCGGGAAAAACTGTTAAAGAAATATTCTGACACCGAAATTGATGAAGCCTATGCAGAAATGTGTGAACTGACACGCGAGGGTCTTTTGTTCACCGGCGATCTTTACCGTGAGGTGGCAAAGAACTGGAAGAAACAGGCGGTGGTTAAGGCGCTTTGCCTGCATATTGCGCACGACTGCAATTTGAGGTGTAAATACTGCTTTGCCGGCACAGGAGAATTTCATGGAACAAGAAGTCTGATGAGCGCCGAGGTCGGAAAGAAAGCAATTGATTTTGTGATTGCAAATTCCGGAAACCGGAAAAATATCGAGATTGACTATTTCGGCGGCGAACCGCTGATGAATTTCGGAGTGGTAAAGGAAATTACCGAATATGCAAAGGAAGCCGGAAAAAAGGCAGGCAAGAATTTCCGGTTCACCATCACAACAAATGGATTGCTTTTAAATGAAGATGTCAAGCAATATGTGAATGAAAATATGTCGAATGTTGTCCTGAGCTTAGACGGCAAAAAGGAAACAAATGACCGTATGCGTTATCGCGTAGACGGCAGCGGCAGCTATGATTCCATTGTTCCGAAATTTTTGGATCTGGCAGAAAGCCGGAATCAGGATAATTACTATGTCCGCGGAACCTTTACTTCAAAAAATCTGCATTTTTCCGAGGACGTTCTGCATATGGCAGATCTGGGGTTTAAGCAGACCAGCGTAGAACCGGTGGTTGCACCGGAAACGGAAGATTATGCGTTAACAAAAGAGCATCTCCCGGTGATTTATGAGGAATATGAAAAGCTTGCGGAAGAATATGTCAAGCGCAGAAAAGAGGGACGACCCTTTCAGTTCTTCCATTTTATGGTTGATCTGGAGCAGGGACCGTGCGTGATTAAGCGTCTGTCCGGCTGCGGCGCAGGAAATGAATATTTAGCCGTTACTCCGGAGGGTGATCTTTATCCCTGCCATCAGTTTGCCGGGCAGGAGAAATATAAAATGGGAACCGTGTTTGAGGGGATTACCCGGGAGGATCTTCGGGAAACCTTTGAGCGTTCTAATGTATACACAAAGCCAACATGTGAAAATTGCTTTGCAAAGTTCTATTGCAGCGGCGGCTGCTGTGCAAATGCAGTACAGTTTAACGGGGATATTAATTCTCCCTATGAGCTTGCCTGCGATTTTGAAAGAAAACGTGTAGAATGTGCCATCGCAATTGAAGCAATTAGAATGTTGGAGGAAAAGGAGGAATAGCATGGCGAAGGAAGCGGTAGAAGAAATTAAAAAAGCAGAGCTTGCAGCGAAAAAAACCGTGGAGCAGGCAGAGCATGCCGCGTCGGAGGAAATCCGCGAGACATCCCAGAGGATTTTGCAGATGAAAAAACAGCAGTTAGAGGAGCTTCAAAAAGAAGCGGAAAATCAGCTTGCCGCGCAGGCTGCGGAAATTCAGACAGTAAAGCGGCTGCACAAAAAGCAGGTAGAGGAGGACGAAAAACGTCTTTATGAAACCTATCAGAAAAAACAGGAGACAGCAGTGGAGGCTGTTCTTCAGAAATTATTTGTGTAGGACAAATTGGAATGAGGTGATTGTTTGGCAATTATGGAAATGGACAGATTCACGCTCTACGGCTTCCATACCGAGCGGAAGGCTGTCCTGGAAACACTTCATAAAATGGAATTGGCGGAGATTATAAAAACGGATACCGAAGCGCTGGGCTTGTCCCATGCAGAAACGGCAAGGCAGCTGTCCGGCTTTGAATCCTATCTTTCCTCCACCCAGCAGGCGCTGGAGATTTTAAACCGGCATTGTCTGAGAAAATCCGGCATGTTTGATAAGCGTAAGGAGCTTTCGGAGCAGGATTATTCTATGAAGCCGGAGGAGGCAAATGAAAGAATTCAGACTGTCTATGAAATTTTGCGAATGGAAAAGCAGATTGCAGAAAATCAGGACAGTATTGCAAAGATCCGCCAGAAACAAGCGGCGTTAGCGCCGTATTTATCACTGGATGTACCGATGCAGTTTGTCGAAACGGCAACAACCAGGGCGAAAACCGGTACACTTGAGGGAATGTGGACAAGCGGTCAGATTTGGGACAAGCTTCGTGAGCAGGAGTTGTCAGCCTGTTATTTTGAAATTCTTCAAGCACAAAGCAGCAGACCTGTCTGTGGATTCTGTATCCCAAGGCGCAGGAGACAGAATTCCGGGAATTTTTCCGGACGATCAATTTGCAGGAGCCATCATTTTCGCTTTCGCACCACACACCGCAAAAAAAGGTGGCAGTGCTGGAGGGGGCGGCGGCAGAGTTAGAGCAGAGAATTTCAGACTGCGAACAAAATATCAAAAGGTTGGATCAAAAACGGGAGCTTTTAGAGCTTTTCTATGATCACCTGATTCTCAGAAAAGAAAAGTATCAGGTGTTGGCAGAAATCGGCGTCACGGAAAATACGTTTATGATTGAGGGGTATCTTCCGCGCGCGCATGCGGCAAATTTCAAGAGGGAATTGGAGAAAAAATTCCGGATATACTTAGAAATTGAGCCGCCCTCGGAGAATGAGGATGTTCCGGTGCAGTTTAAAAACGGTCCGTTAGTCGAGCCGGTGGAGTCGATCACTGCAGATTACAGCATGCCCTCCAAGAATGACATTGATCCGAACCCGATTATGGCATTTTTCTATTATTTCTTCTTTGGAATGATGTTTTCAGATGCCGGGTACGGACTTTTGATGATGATTGCCTGCGGAATTTTAGGTTTTAGCAATTTATTGGAGCGGAAGAAACGATCCATGTTCCGGATGTTCTTCTTCTGCGGTGTCTCGACCACGTTCTGGGGTTTGATGTACGGAAGCTTTTTCGGAGACATGATCGCCACCGTTTCCAAAACCTTCGGATCGGGTCAGCTTGCGCTAAAGCCGATCCTGATGGATCCGGTTGCAAAGCCGCTGGAGCTTCTGATTCTGAGCGTGGCATTCGGATTGGTGCATATCCTGTTCGGATTGGGCATTAAGTTCTATATGCTGTGGCGGCGGGGTGACCGCGCCGGAGCGATCTTTGATGTCGGATTCTGGATTTTGGTACTGTCCGGTGCGGCAGTCCTTTCGGTCGGTATGGGAATCGGTGTGGATTTGGTATTCAATATCGGTGTTGGCATGATGATTGCCGGCGCTGCCGGACTGGTTCTGACCCAGGGACGGGATAAGAAAAATATTTTTGCAAAGTTTTTCGGCGGTGTTTTAAGCCTTTACGATATCACAAGCTATGTCGGCGACATTTTGTCCTATTCCCGTCTGATGGCATTAGGACTGGCAACCGGAGTTATCGCATCGGTGGTGAATGTGTTAGGATCGTTAGGCGGAAAGAGCGTTGTAGGTCTGATCAGCTATATCCTGATCTCTATATTCGGACACACGCTGAATTTTGCAATTAACATGTTAGGCGCATATGTGCATACGAACCGTTTGCAGTATGTAGAATTTTATCAGAAATTTTATGAGGGCGGCGGAAAGAAATTTGAGCCGTTTGTCATGGATACAAAGTATTATCGGATTAAAACAAATCATTAAAAGAAAGAAGGAATTAAAATGAATTACGGTATGGTATTTGCGTTGTTGGGTGTTGCGTTTGCGGTGGTATTTTCAGGAATGGGATCTTCCAAGGGTGTCGGTATTGCATCCGAGGCAGCCGGTGCGGTTATTGCAGATGATCCGAGCAAGTTTGGTAAATTGCTGGTATTGCAGCTTTTACCGGGTACACAGGGTCTTTACGGCTTGATTGTCGGCGTTATGGTGATGCTGAATGTTGGTATCTTAGGCGGTGAACCTGTTACCGACGCTGTGACCGGTTTACAGTATTTTGCAGCATGCCTGCCAATCGCATTTGGCGGTTATTTTTCCGCGAAATCACAGGGCAGAGTCTGCGCAGTCGGTGTAAACTTAACTGCAAAGAGACCGGAGGAAAGCTCTAAGGCAATTGTTTCCGCGTCCTTAATCGAGCTTTACGCTTTGCTTGGTTTTATCGTATCCTTCCTGCTGGTGATCAATATTCGATAAGTAAGGGGTCGATAACTATGAGTGGTTTAGAATTAATCACAAGTCAGATTCTGGAGGAATCAAAGCAAAAAGCGAATGAAATTTTGCAAAAGGCAAAGGATCAGACAAAGGAGCAGCTCCAAAAGGCAGAAATGGAAATGAAAGAGCTTGCAGCCGGAAAGAGAGCGGAACTTGAAAAAGAGCTTGACATGCGCAGCCAGATGGCGGAAAGTGACAAAAGGAGGCTGGAGCGGCAATCCCATCTAAAGGTGAAGTCAGCAGCAATCGATGAGGCGCTCAAAGAAGCAAAACAACGCATAAAGGCTTTGCCGGAGGAGGAATACCGCAAGCTGATGGTGAAGCTGTTTTTGCAGTATGCCGAGAGCGGCGACTGTGAAATTGTGACCTCAGAGCAGGAAAAAAACCGCCTGGGAGAGTCCTTTCTTGCAGCATGCTGCGAGGGCATGAAAAAGGGAAAGGCAGTCTTTTCAAAGGATCTGATTCAAACGGATGCCGGGTTTGTGATCCGGTATGGCAGAGTGGAGGAAAACTGCACCTTAGACGGTATTTTTGCCAGCCGGGAGCAGGAGCTAAGAGATACGGCGGCAGCATGCCTGGACGCATAGGAGAGGTGATTGTGTGAGAGATACGGAATATGCGTATGCGGTAGCGTCGGTCAAGGTTTTGGAGAACAAAATGCTTGGTACGCAGGATCTGGACGCACTTCTTGGCGCAGAAAGCTATGACGCGGCAAAAAAACTCCTGTCTGACCGCGGCTATCAGGGAGCGGCAGAAAAGCCGTTATCCGAGACGCTGAAATCTGAAATGGAACGTGCATGGAATGCAGTCCGAGAGGTTTGTCCGGCAGACGCACCATTGGATATTTTGCTTTATCAGAATGATTTTCATAATTTAAAAACGATCCTGAAGGCATGCTTTTCCAATACGGATTGGCGGCAGATGGTGAAAGAACCGTCCATTGCTGACCCGGAGGAAATCGAAAAAGCAGTCAAAACAAGATATTTTGAAGATCTTCCGGACTTTCTGCAAGAGCCGGCAGCAGAAGCCTATAAGCTTTTGACCGAAACCTATGACGGACAGCTTGCAGAAATGTATTTAGACCGGGAAACACTTTTATCGATGCGAAAGCGTGCGGAACGAGAGAAAAACGGGTTTTTAAGAAACTGGACAGAAAAAAATATTCTGATTGCAGATTTAAAAATTGCCCTTCGTGCGAACCGCCGGGACAAAGCTTTTTTAGAAACGGCGCTGATTCCGGGCAATCTGGCAGGAGACGGACTTTTCAGAGCGGCGGAGGAGAGCCGGGAGGCTGTTTTGGACTGGATGGCAGGAGCAGGATACCCGGCAGATCTGGCAAGAGAGCATCCGGCGGCATTTGACCAATGGTGCAGCGCTTTTTTAATGGACGGACTTTCCGAAGCGAGGAGAAGCTTTTTTGGCTTTGAACCGATCCTGGCATACCTGATCGGAAAGCAGGCTGAAATTCAGGCAGTCCGGATTATTCTGTCCGGCAAGCTGCACGGAGTGGAAGAAAAAATGATCAGAGAAAGGCTGCGTGAATTATATGTCTAAAATCGGTGTAATTGGAGATTATGACAGCATTTGCGGCTTTGCGGCGCTGGGACTGGATGTTTATCCGGAGGAAACGCCGGCTGCGGCAGAGGAAACCTTAAAACGGCTTGCAAAGGGCGAATACGGGATTTTGTATGTGACGGAGAATTATTTGGAGACGATGCAGGAGGTTGTGGCAGAATATGCCCAGAGAGAGCTTCCGGCAATCATCCCGATCCCGTCTGCAAGCGGCACAACCGGCTATGGAATCAGCACAGTGAAGCATTATGTAGAGCAGGCGGTCGGATCTGATATTATCTTTAATGATTAAGACAAACGATAAGGAGTTATGTGCAATGAGCGATGGAGTAATCAAGAAGGTGTCCGGACCGCTGGTTATTGCGGACGGCATGCAGGATGCGAACATGTACGATGTGGTACGCGTCAGCGAGTACGGACTGATTGGTGAAATAATTGAAATGCACGGCGCAGAGGCGTCGGTGCAGGTATATGAGGAAACCTCCGGATTAGGACCGGGCGGTGTTGTCCGGAGTACGGGAAGCCCTCTGAGCGTGGAGCTTGGACCGGGCTTGATTCAAAGTATTTATGACGGAATCCAGCGTCCGCTGGATGCCATTATGGAAAAGGCAGGAACGAATCTCCAGAGAGGAATTGACGTTCCGGCATTAAACCGGGATAAGGTGTGGCATTTTGTTCCGGAGAAAAAAGCGGGCGACCGTGTGTCCGGCGGAGATGTTTTAGGAACAGTGCAGGAAACGGATGTGGTTCTGCATAAGATTATGGTGCCTCCGAATGATTCCGGCGAGCTTTTGGAAATTTCCGAGGGAGATTTTAAGATAACCGATAAAATTGCGGTGTTAAAGACAGACCGCGGAGAAAAGGAACTGACGCTGATGCAAAAATGGCCGGTGCGTGTCGGCAGACCGTATCGGCAGAAGCTTTCTCCGGATGTGCCTTTGGTAACGGGTCAGCGCGTTATTGATACGCTGTTTCCGATTGCAAAGGGCGGTGTCGGCACAGTTCCGGGACCTTTCGGCAGCGGTAAAACGGTGGTACAGCACCAGCTTGCAAAGTGGGCGGATGCAGATATTGTCATTTATATCGGCTGCGGAGAACGCGGAAACGAAATGACCGATGTTTTGAACGAGTTTCCGGAAATTAAAGATCCGCGGACGGGAAAAACACTGATGGAGCGGACAGTGCTGATTGCGAATACCTCCGACATGCCGGTTGCAGCACGTGAGGCGTCTATTTACACCGGTATCACGATTGCAGAGTATTTCCGAGATATGGGATATAGTGTGGTGCTTTTGGCAGATTCCACCTCCCGGTGGGCAGAGGCGCTCCGCGAGATGTCCGGACGTTTGGAGGAAATGCCGGGCGAGGAAGGCTATCCGGCATATCTGGGAAGCCGTCTGGCAGGCTTTTATGAGCGTGCCGGTCGTGTAATTTCCTATGGAGACCGGGAGGGTGCACTGAGTATTATCGGTGCGGTATCGCCGCAGGGCGGTGATATTTCAGCGCCGGTATCCCAGGCAACGCTCCGGATTGTCAAGGTGTTCTGGGGGTTGGATTCCTCTCTGGCATACCGCCGTCATTTTCCGGCAATAAACTGGCTTAAGAGCTATTCCTTGTATCTGGATATGCTGAAGGATTGGTATGAAAAGGAGATTTCTCCGGACTGGATGACGCTTAGAAACCGCATTATGACGCTTTTGCAGGAAGAAGCAGAATTGGATGAGATCGTGAAGTTAGTCGGTATGGACGCTTTGAATGCGCATGACCGCATGAAGTTAGAGGCGGCACGTTCTATCCGTGAGGACTATCTGCATCAGGACGCATTCCATGAGGTGGACACCTATGCGTCCTTGCAGAAGCAGTGCATTATGATGCGGCTGGTGCTGGATTATTTTGATCTTTCTATTGAAGCAATCGAAAAGGGAACACCGGTAACCAAGCTGATTGATCTTCCGGTGCGTGAGCGGATCGGCAGAATCAAGTACGTTCCGGAGCAGGATGTTCCGGGTGAATATGATCAGATTCTGCATGAGCTGCAAAAGCAAATCGGCGAAATCAAGGAATAGGAGTGGAGAAGATGCCAAAGGAATATCGTACCATACAGGAGGTTGCAGGACCGCTGATGCTGGTTCGTGAGGTGACAGACGCAACCTATAACGAGTTGGGTGAAATTGAACTGGCAAACGGCGAAATCAGACGCTGCCGTGTGCTGGAGATTAACGGAACGGACGCTCTGGTTCAGCTGTTTGAAAGCAGCGCCGGGATCAACCTTGCAGAAAGTAAGGTTCGCTTTTTAGGGCACGGCATTGAGCTGGGCGTTTCGGAGGATATGCTGGGAAGAATTTTCGACGGCTTGGGGAATCCGAAGGATGGACTGGGCGACATTCTCCCGGAAAAGCGTTTGGATGTCAACGGTGTGCCGATGAATCCGGCAGCGCGGAACTATCCGGAGGAGTTTATTCAAACCGGTGTCAGCGCGATCGACGGATTGAATACCCTGGTGCGCGGTCAGAAGCTGCCGATCTTTTCCGGATCGGGTCTGCCGCATGCAAACCTGGCGGCACAGATTGCACGTCAGGCAAAGGTTTTGGGTAAGGATGAGAAATTCGCAGTTGTCTTTGCGGCAATCGGAATTACCTTTGAAGAAGCGAATTTCTTCATTGAGGACTTTAAAAAGACAGGTGCAATTGATCGGACAGTGCTTTTTATTAACCTGGCAAACGATCCGGCAATTGAGCGTATCGCGACGCCGCGTATGGCTTTGACCGCTGCGGAGTATTTAGCGTTTGACCTGGATATGCACGTTTTGGTTATCATGACCGATATTACAAACTATGCAGACGCGCTCCGTGAGGTTTCGGCAGCAAGAAAGGAAGTCCCCGGACGGCGAGGATATCCGGGCTATATGTACACAGATTTAGCGTCCTTATATGAACGTGCCGGGAGACTGCGCGGAAAGCCGGGCAGTATTACCCTGATCCCGATTCTGACCATGCCGGAGGATGATAAAACGCATCCGATTCCGGATCTGACCGGATATATCACAGAAGGACAGATTATCCTGAGCCGTGAGCTTTACCGGAAAAATATTGCTCCTCCGATTGATGTTCTGCCGTCCTTGTCACGTTTGAAGGACAAGGGAATCGGCAAGGGCAAAACAAGAGAGGATCATGCGAACACGATGAATCAGCTGTTTGCTGCGTATGCGCGTGGTAAGGAGGCAAAGGAGCTGATGGTGATTCTGGGTGAGGCAGCGCTTTCGGAAGTAGACCGTCTGTATGCAAGGTTTGCGGATGAATTTGAAAAGCAGTATGTTTCTCAAGGATATTACACGAACCGGACGATTGAAGAAACGCTTTCAATCGGATGGAAGCTGTTATCGATTCTGCCGAGAAGTGAATTGAAGCGAATCAAGGACGAATATCTGGACGAGTATTACGGAAAATGAGGTGATGTCAGTTGGCACAATTGAATGTAAACCCCACGCGGATGGAATTGTCCCGACTCAAAAAAAGCCTTGCAACCGCTCTGCGCGGACATAAGCTCTTAAAGGATAAGCGAGATGAGCTGATGCGGCAGTTTTTAGAGATTGTGCGGGAGAATAAGGTTCTCCGCGAGCAGGTAGAACAAAAGCTGCTGTGTGCTAATCAATCCATGGCAATGGCATCTGCGGTGATGGGAAATGAGGTGGTCAATTCTGCACTCCTTATGCCGAAGCAGGGAGTTCGTTTGAAAACAGGCACAAAAAATGTGATGAGCGTAGATTTGCCGACCTTTGAAACCGAAACGAAATCGCAGAATCCGGAGGATATTTTCTCCTACGGTTATGCGTTTACAGAATCGGAATTGGATTCGGCAATCAGCGAGCTTTCCTCGGTGCTTCCGGAGCTTCTGCGGCTTGCAGAATGCGAAAAATCGGTGCAGCTCTTAGCAGCTGAAATCGAACGAACAAGACGCCGCGTCAACGCACTGGAATACGTTATGATTCCGAATTATGAGGAAACGATCCGGTATATCACGATGAAATTAGATGAAAATGAACGCGGCAATATCACAAGGCTGATGAAGGTCAAGGATATGATGATCGCAGAAACGATAGAGGAAAAACATAAGGGAAACTAAAAGGGGATGTCAAAAAAGGCACAGACCGTTCAAGGGCTTAACTGTCTTAAAAGTAAATTATTTTGGTGGACATCCGCAGTTTTGCGGATTTCTATCATTGTTGCCCTTGAACTACACTCCATGCGCGCCGCTCGGAGTACGCCCGTATGCTGGCGGGCGCGTGTGGAGTGTTCTGCCCTATTTTTTTACACCCCCCCTTTTTTTTATTTTGGACACGGATACCAAAGAGCATCAACAGGGTATTGTGAAGGGGAGAAG
>RQCD01000036.1 GCA_008668455.1 Clostridia bacterium | reverse complement strand
TATTGCTTGCCGGCTGGCGTTATTTTACTTTTACAGTAAACGTTATAAAAAACATAATAACTAAAATTAAAATTCTAATTATGTATTTCTTCACAACAACCACCTCCATTCCCGACCATAATAATCAGAATTGGAATGGCATAACCGCCCAGCGCTATCCACCGCAACTGTTAGAAGTCTCACCTTTTGTCGAAATTATTCGACAGTTTTATTTTAGCATATGCGCGTAAATTTGTCAATGAAAGCTTCCAAAAAACACAATGTTTGAATTTTCAGGGGACGATGCAGGCATCGTCCCCTGAAAATTCATGTGAAAATAACGGAAAAGCAAAGAATTATTTTAACACAGAAATTGCTTCTGTAATTGTCTTTTCATAAGCCTCCATGCCGTATTTATCGACTTCCTTTTTATTTTTTTCGCCATGGGTCAGGCAGCCTGCACCGCCGATACAGCCACCGATGCATGCCATGCCCTCGATAAAGTTTGCATCCAGCACATTTTTGCTTTTCTTCAAAAGCGCCACCTTGCATGCTTCTATTCCGTCACAGGCAACCGGCTTGACCTCAAAGTCATAGCCATGCTCCTTCATGCCCTCCTTCATCGCATCCGCAAGACCGCCGCACCGGGCAAAGATTCTGCCGAAATAGGACGCATTATCCAAAACATCCTCTGAAAGTTCTGTAATTTCCAGATCACGGCTATCGAACAGTGCCTGCAGCTCCTCAAAGGTGATACAAGCGTCCACGTAAGGCTTGACCTCCGGCTTCTGCACCTCCATCTTTTTTGCCGTGCACGGACCGATAAAGACAACCTTGGCAGTCTCATCCTTTTCCTTAATATATTTTGAAATCATCGCCATCGGCGAGAGGTTATGCGAAATATTCGGAACAAGCTCCGGGAAATTCTTATGCACATAGTCCACAAATGCCGGACAGCAGGAGCTTGTTAAAAATCCCTTGTCGCAAAGCTCCTGTGCCTCTGCAAAGGCAACCATATCCGCACCCAGAGCCGCCTCAATCACCGTGTAAAATCCTAATTCCTTAAGCCCTGAAATCACCTGCCCCAGCTTGGCATAGGTAAACTGACTGGAAATGGACGGAGCGACAACAGCATAGACCTTATATTCCTGATTCTTCTGGCTGCTGCGTATCAGGTCAATCACGTTTAAGATAAAGGATTTGTCTGTGATTGCGCCAAACGGACACTGATACACGCATGCACCGCAGGCAATACATTTCTCATTGTCGATTTTTGCAGCCTTATTCTCATTCACTGAAATTGCCTTAATTTTGCATGCGCTCTGACAGGGACGCTTGCGGTTCACAATCGCCGTAAACGGACAGACCTTCGCGCACGCGCCGCAGTCCACACATTTTGATTTATCAATATGCGCCACATGCTGATGATCAAAGGAAATTGCCCCTCTCCGGCAGACATCCTCACACCGGTGCGCCAGCCAGCCGCGGCATGCGTTTGTGACCTCATAACCGCCCATCGGACATTCGTCGCACGCAGCCTCAATCACTTCAATTACATTCGGATTTTCCGGATCTCCGCCCATGGCAAGCTGCACACGGTCGGCAACAATCGCGCGTTCCTTATACACGCAGCAGCGCATAGTAGGAACATTTCCGGGAATAATTTTTTTCGGGATATTCAAAAGGTTTGCTGAAATTGTGCCCTCCCACGCTTCGCGTGCCACCTCGCGCAGTACCTTATATTTTAAATGCTGTACCTTTGTATCAAATTTTCTCATAAGAACCCCCATTTCGTCCGATTAGAAATAGCTTACTTTAATTCGTTTCCCCATCTGCTTTAAACACTTGGAAAGCTCCTCCACCAGATTCATCTTAATATTGAAGTTAATCGGAAGATCCGGATTCTGGTGTGCCGGATTGACCGCCCTGCCGACATAAAAATTAATATCGGTTGCCTCCTCAAACAACAGGCGGCAGATTAAGGACGCACCGTCCTTTTTATAGCCCCAATGCTCATAGCTTTCATTTCCGGAGAGATAATCCTTTGCATATTGCAGTACCTTATTAATCGTAATGACACCCTCGGTCACAAGGTCTACCCCCTCGATTTCCGCAATCGGCGGAACATCCGATACCTCAAAATGCAGGCTCGGCTTTACTTCCTTGCCTAAAAATTTTGCTGCAATGGAGGAGGTTGTCCCTCCGCAGACAATATGCTTTCCCTCCTTGGAGAAAAAGAGCGCCATCATGCGGTTGGCATCATCCCGATTCCGGGGCGGTCCGAACAGGAGATTGACCGGAGCGCGTTTCCGGATACGGACAACGCATGCCGTTGCGTCATCTCCCGGCTGTCCGCCGTAGAGCTTGTAGCACTCATCCACCAGAATGGTTGCAAGAGTTTTTGCCGTAAAGCCGCCTGCCGTCAGCGGCTCTAAAAATTCAATAATGTCCTTTCTTTTCCATCCGAAATTATATTCTGTTCCGATTCCGGCATGCGGACATCCGTCGCTCATTGCAACAAAAATATCGTCCTCCTGCAAATGAATCACAGATTTATAGAGCGTTTTTCCGTCAATGCTCATTTCCGATTTCGGATAATCGTAATTTTGATTCTCCCGATACATGATCACATGCGGATTATCATACTGAATTAATTCCGCTGTGGTGTTGTTAACCAGATGAATGATCGTAAAGGTGGAATATGCCACACCGCGCACTGAGCAGATCGGAAGCGTGGCGGCAATGGTGGAAACACATTCCTCCAGCTCCATTCCCTCTGCCATCATAGTCGAAATAATTTTTGAAGTCAGCGTGGACAGGATGCTTGCTTTCACACCGCTCCCCAGTCCGTCCGCTAAAACAATCACCGAGGAATTTTCATCCCGCTCCACAATATCAACATGATCGCCGCATAGCTGCTCTCCGTAGTGGTTAATACTTTTATATCCAATGTCTGCACACAGATTATTCATCGGCGATCGTCTCCTTCAGCTTGGTCAGCGCGATTTTGGTTTCCGCAGCCGTCTCACCCAAAAGGGATGCGATCTCCTGCACAATCCGCATCTGCTTCTCCACAACCTTATCCGTAATTTCCACCGTCTGCCTGCTGATATTTTCCTTCTTCTCCCGCACATGCTGCTCCTCGGTGATATCGCGCATAATACAGATAATCAGCTTATACTCCTTATCATATACAATCGTCTGCTCCACATAGCGTTCATACTCTGCCAGATACACGCGCTTATCCCGGATGTCCTTTCCTGTTCCGAACACCTCCATAAAGGGCTTCGGATCTAAAATCCGCACCACTAAATCTCCCAGGATATCCTGTGCACTCTTTAAATTCAGCATTTTTAATGCCGCATGGTTAATCTGCTGCACCTCCAGCGCCTCGTTTAAAACGATCAGTCCGTTCGGTGTATTTTTTACAATCGTATCCGAAAAGCTTTCTGCCTTATCCTTTAAAAACGGCAGACACATCGAAATTTCCGATTTTCCCTGATAAATAGCTGCCGCCTTTTCCCGGCAGGTGTTATAGCCGCATGAACCGCAGTTCAGCTCATCCGACGGTTTGAATTTTCCCATTTGCCGCAGAATGTCCGCAATTTCAGCTTCGCTCGGCGGCTGAAGCTTTTTCTCTATCACAGTAAATGTCTTTTCAAGCCCTAAAGAATCCGGCTGCTCTACAGGGAAATCCTTTTTCCCGGCAAATTCTGAAACGGCAATATAGTCCCGGACAGGCGAACGGTGGAATTTTTCCATCACCGGACCGCCAACGCAGCTGCCCACACATGCCGACATCTCAAGAAAGCATTTATGGATTTTCCCCTCCTCAAGCTCCTTGAGCGCCGCCATACAGTTTTCCACACCGTCAATTGCAAGATAGGTGTAGCCGGGAAGTCTCTCCGCCATGGTTTTTAAAATACCTCCGGTTGTCGGGAAAAACCGTGCGCGGCTCTCCTCCTGATATTCCAGCGCCTGCTCTAATTCCACTCCAGCCTCGCGAAACCAGCTTGTCAGCTCATCAAAGGTTAAAACCGCGTCCACAATTCCCTCATAATATGCCGCCTCATCTTTTTTTGCAACGCAAGGACCGATAAAGACCGTCTTTGCTCCGGGGTGCTGCTCCTTGATCCTCCGGCAATGCGCCTGCATCGGAGACAGGACATTTGCAAGATAGGGGAGCTCCCTGGGGAAATATTTCTGAATCAAAAGATTGACCGAATGACAGCAGGAGGAAATTAAAACGTCACGGCTTTCCTCCGCAAGCATCCGCTCATACTCTGTCTTGACAATGGTTGCGCCAACAGCAGTCTCCTCTGCATCTGCAAAGCCAATCTGCTTTAACGCTTTTTTCATCGACTCAATCCCCACACCCTCATAATTGGCGATAAAGGACGGGGCGATGCTTGCATACACCGGTGCGCCGCTTTCCAAAAGCACCTTTACCTTTTCGGTTTCATCCACAATCTGCTTTGCATTCTGCGGACAGACCACAAAGCATTGTCCGCACAAAATACACTCGTTTCCGATAATATACGCCTGATTCCCGGAAAAACGAATTGATTTTACAGGGCAATGCCGGATGCATTTGTAGCAGTTTTTACAGTTAGACTTTTTCAGCGTCAGGCAATCTGCCATATTGCTTCCCTCCGTTTCCTCAATTGAGTGCATTTAAAACATGCTCTGTGAAAAATTCGGAAACTGTCTCCGGACAAACGGAATAAAATTCTCCGTCCACCGTTACGCAGACACCCTCCTGGCAGCGACCCATGCAGAATGTGCCGGAAAGCTCCACCTGATCATTCAGATTATGCTCCGAAACAAGGCTCTGCAAGCCCTCAACCACCTGCCGCGAGCCTTTAATATGGCAGGATGAACCGATACAAATTGTAATTTTCATGTCCCGTACCTCCTCTTTTTATAGGTTCCTTTGTTATTATTTTAACAAGCATTTTTTTATTTGTAAATTGTTTATTTTGAATAATAGGTATATCAAAAATGATATACCAAAAAGAGAGAGGATAAAAAAGAATGCAGAACAATCTGTTCCTTTTTTGCCCCTCTAAAACGCTGCCCGTTTGGAACGGCATAGCTCCGTTAAAAAGCTTTGATCCAGCTCGGATAAATGGTAGTCCTTTCTATGTACAATCAGATCCTTATATTTTTTCATATTCTCCCGACAGGGAAGCTGCACCAGTCCAAACCGGTCCAAAAGCTTTTGCGGAACAGGAGACACCCACATGAATGTTTCCGGATTTTTTGCAAGCAGCTCAAACTGGCTGGCACGCTCAAACACATAAATTCTTCTGCCGGCATGATACGGATGCTCCTCTTTTTTTACCTCAGCAAACGGAACAGACGGCATGCCAGGATCTGCATGTGCAATCTCAATTCCGCCCTCCAAATCCTCGAAAAAGATTTCTTTCTTTTTTGAAAGAGGATTCTCTCTGCCAAGCGCCAGCACATACTGAAATTCTATAATCAGCTCATAGGTCAGACCCTTTTCTTCTAAAAGCTTCTTATAATATCGGTCAAAATGGGAGGCATAGCGGATAATTCCAAGCCGATAATCTGCCTCGGTGATATTCTTAATGGTTCTTGCAGAATTCGTTTCCTTATAAAAAACCTCTGCGTCCGTTTCCTTGCCAAGAGAAAGCGAAAAGCTTGCAAATGCGTCTGAAATATAGCTTGCACGCGGCACGGAAATAGAAAAACGCTTTTTATTCTCCGCACTTTTCTGAAACATTGCCTCCACCTCGTCCACCTGCTTTAGAATGGTGTTGGCAT
>RQCD01000220.1 GCA_008668455.1 Clostridia bacterium | reverse complement strand
AAATATGCCGTATCGCCGACCGAGACAATTTTTTCTGCTTCCTCTTTGGATTCTGCGCCGATGTCAATATACATCTTGCCCATGGTGCGGTTTTTGTTTTCGCTTTCCGTTCCGATCACGCCGATTCTGCCATTTGCAAAACGTACACGCCTGCCTAAAAGATCCTTGGTATAAAGTCCGCCGATATTGGAAAAACGTAAAAATCCGTTCTTTTCCAGATAGGTGACCATAATGCCGATCTCGTCCATATGTGCGGCAAAAAGAATTGTTTTTCCAGTCCCTTTTTTATGGACGATCAGGTTTCCCAATGCGTCGGTATACTGTTCAAATTCTGATAATTCCTCTGAAATCAAAGCGGAAATCGCCTGCTCCTCGCCGGAAACACTTCCGCATTGCGCTAGTTTTTTTAATACTTCCATGCTTTTTTCCTCCTAAAAGTTTTGCATAAATCTCTCTGCTAATTGCTCCATGGCAGATAGATCAGACGCTGCGATCAGACCTGCCGGGGAATGGAGATAGCGGCAGGGAACGGACAGGGAAGCTGTTGGGATTCCGCGTCCGGAGATATGAATTGCCCCGGCATCATTGCCGCCGGCAGTGGTTTTCTTGTATTGATAGAGGATATGATTTTTTTGTGCGGTATCCTCTAAGAATTTCCGGAGCTTCAGATCGGCAATCGATGCACGGTCACGCGCAGAAAGCGCCACACCGCCGCCAAGCTGTGTCACAAACTGGTGTTCCTCGCAGCCTGCCACGTCCGAGCAGGTGGTTGCCTCTAAAACCAATGCAGCGTCTGCCTGCAAGCGGTATGCGGCAATTTGTGCGCCGCGCAGTCCAACCTCTTCCTGCACCAAAAAGCAGAAATAAGTGTCGTATTTGACAGGCTTTTGTATCAGCTCCAGTAAAACAGCGCAGCCGGCGCGGTCGTCCAATGCTTTTGCCTTGATTTTTCCGCTGCCGATCTCGGCATATTGCGTGTCAAAGCTGGCATATTCGCCAATTGCAACCAGCTTCTTTGCCTCCTCCTCTGAGGATGTGCCGATGTCAATAAAGAGAGAACGGATCTCCGGCACGGTTTCACGTTCGCTCCGCTTTTGCAGATGGATTGCTTTCATGCCAATCACACCCGGGATTTTTTTCTCTCCAATCACAACTTTTTTGGAAATTAACACGCGCGTATCAATGCCGCCCACTGTTTTAAAGCGGAGAAAGCCTTTATCGGGAATCCCGGAAATAATCTGTCCAACCTCGTCCATGTGTGCCGAGATCATCAGCTTTTTTTCCGGGCTTTGGCCCTTTTTCAGGGCAATCAGATTTCCCATTGTGTCAACTGTCAGATCGTCTGCATAGGGTGTGATTTTTTCTTTCAGAAAGCTTCGTACCGCATGCTCGTCTCCGCTGACTCCGTTTAACTCGCAAAGCTCCTTTAAAAACATAACCATTCCTCCAAATCCTCATCTAAATCCTGAATAAAGCAGCTCAAAAGCTCTGCCACAGCTGTCACATCCCGAAGATCGAGTGTTTCAACTGAGGTGTGCATGTATTTGAGCGGAATGGATAGAAGTCCGGTCGGAACGCCGCCGCCCGAAACCTGCATCACCCAGGCATCCGTGCCGGTGTCGCCGCCGTCTGCGTCCAGGTCGGTTTTAATATGATATTTTTCAGCGGTTTCTAAAAGCCGTTTTTGTACCTTGGGGTGAATATTCGGACCGACAGAGATAATCGCACCGCTCCCGGCATCAAATGCGTTATAGGAATTATCCGGCGTGATCGCATGGCAAACGTCCACTGCAATCGCAAGATCGGGAGAAATCGACCAGGTGACCACCTTTGCTCCGCGCAAACCAACCTCCTCCTGGACTGCCGCTACGGCATACACATCTACAGAGAGCCTGCATTTTTGCAGCCGTTTCAGCGCTTCGAGCAGGGCTGCAATTCCGGCGCGGTCGTCCATGGTTTTTCCGCTCCATTGGTGTGCGCCTAATGCACCGGCAGACTGAGAAAGCGTCACGCTGTCGCCCACCGAAACTAACGCGGAGACTTCCTCAAAGGAAAGTCCGACATCAATTGCCATATCGGTGATTTTTGCGCTTTTATCTGCCTCTCCGACGGCTTGCAGATGCGGCGGCTTTGCGCCGATAATGCCGGGAAGATCCTTTTTTCCGTGCACCGTTACCTCGGATGCCGGTAAAATCCGCGAGTCAACCCCGCCCACATTCACAAAGCGCAGAAATCCGCGCGGATCAATTTCACTCACCATCAGACCGATTTCGTCCATGTGTGCCTCAATCATCACTTTTCTTGCATTTTTTTGCCCGCATTTTTTTACGGCAATGATATTTCCCAGATTGTCAACGGTCACCTCGTCGGCAAGCGGTTTGAAAAGCTCTGCAATCCGGTCTGAAATCCGGTATTCAAAGCCGGAAATGCCGCGCAGATTGCTAAGGGATAGAATCGTTTCTTTCATAATGTCCTCCGTTTATTTTAAGTTTTCCACGATTGTCCGGAATAAATTTCCGCGCTCCTCAAAGTTCCGGAACAGGTCAAAGCTGGTGCTGGCAGGAGAGAGCAGAACCACATCTCCCGGCTGGGATTCTGCCTGTGCACGCGTCACGGCATCCGGATAATCCTTGGCGCGGTATACCGGGATTGGAATTTCTCCGCCGGCAGCCGTCTTTAGAGATTCGTAGATTTTATCGGAGGTCGCACCGATTAAAACTAAATACTTCACATGCTCCAAAAGCGGCTTTCCGAGCGCATCATAGGGGATTCCTTTGTCTTTTCCGCCGGCAATCAAAATTACTTTTTCCGGGAACACTGAAAGCGTGTTGATGGTTCGGTTCGGACTGGAATCAATGGAGCTGTTGTAATAGCGTACGTCATGCAGGGTGCGGATCAGTTCAATCCGGTGTGCCACACCGCCAAAGCTTTTGGCAATTTCTAAAATTACGTTCCGCGATACCATAGCTCCGACAGCGCCGATTGCAGCCATGTAGTTTTCTACATTGTGCATGCCGGGGAGCAGAATATCAGAACGCTTTAAAAACGGCTGATCCTGCACATAGATCGTGTCATCCCGGAAGGTGATGTCGGCATGATCTGCCGGATTAGAGGAAAAGGTGAGAACCTTTCCGCGTGCCTCCGGAATTAACGCGTTTGTGTCCTTGTTATGTGCATTTGTCACGAATATACTGTTTTTGTCCTGATAGAGAAAAATATTTTTCTTTGCGTCAATATATTCCTGATAGTCCTTGTGTACGTCCAGATGGTTGGGAGAAAGATTGGTCATCACGGCAATTTCCGGTGACTTTTGCATGGTGTGAAGCTGAAAGCTGGAAAGCTCTAAAATCACCCAGTCCTCTGGCTTCATTTGTTCTGTTTCAGATAGAAGCGGATGTCCGATATTGCCGCCCAGCCAGGTTTTATAGCCTGCGGCGGTCATCATTTTATGAATGAGCGTGGTTGTGGTGGTTTTGCCGTCGCTGCCGGTTACGGCAATGATGTGCGATGGGCAAACATCAAAGAAAACCTCCATTTCAGAGGTTACCACCGCGCCGTTTACCTTTGCCGATAAAAGCTCCGGTGTATCGTAGCGCATGCCTGGGGTTTTAAAAATAATTTTTTGCGTTAAATGCTTCAGGTAGTTTTCTCCCAGGCAGAGCGAAACACCTATGCTTTCTAACTCCTCTGCGGTTTTTCCCAAATCCTGCCGTTCGCGCTTGTCACATGCGGTCACCCTTGCGCCGAGCCGGACGAGATATTCAATTAACGGACGGTTGCTGATCCCAATTCCAATCACAGCAATTTCCTGATCCTTCACCGATTTCCAAAAATCTGTTAAAGCCTGATTCATCCATTTCGTCTCCTCATTGATTTCCTGTTTTTACTATATTATAGCACGAAACAGGCTTCTTTACAAGTGTTTTTCAAAGAAAGGGGAGAATAAAAAAATTTGTAAAAAATTTGTAAAGCTAAACATTCTTATAGAGGGCATTGGATGCGCAGAAAAACATTGACACAGGAATTGGTAAATGATATAATAGGACAAAGGGAGGCGGTTCGTTTGAAAAAAATGCTGATTAGTAAAGAAAAGAATTTTTATAAAGCAAATTTGCATTGTCATTCGACGGTTTCGGATGGTTCAAAAACACCTGCAGAATTGAAGGAAATGTACATGCACAGGGGATATTCTATTATCGCTTATACAGACCATGATATATTTGTGTTAAATACGTCAAGAAAAAATGGGCATTGACCGGTTGCATCAATGCCCATTTCTTTTATAAACGGTAAACTTCTTGTGCCTTCAGCACTGTCACATGTTTTTTCTGCAATGTTTCCACTGCTTTTTCCGGTTCGCAGGTACGCATAACGGCGAGTGCACCGTTGCTTTTGCCGATAAAGGCATACATATACTCAATGGAGATCCCGTCCTCCCTGAGATAATCGAGAACAGCGGCAAGCCCTCCCGGCTGATCCTGAATGGCAATTGCAAGCACATCGGTAAGCTTGACAGCCATGCCGTTTTCCTTTAACACCTTAACAGCTTTGTTCGGATCGGAAACGATCATTCTTAAAATTCCGAAATCGGTGGTATCGGCAAGCGACAGCGCGCTGATGTCGATTCCGTTTGCAGCTAAAAGACCGATCACTTCCTCCAGACCGCCGACTCTGTTTTCTACAAAAACTGAAATTTGCGTTATAAACATCCTGATTCCTCCAATCTTAATCTACTAATTTCCGGTTATCAATCACTCTTTTTGCTTTTCCCTCGCTGCGGACAATTGTTTTCGGATTTACTAAGGTCACCTTTGCGCCAAGTCCTAATACGCTCCGGAGCTGATCCTTAATCTGGCGCTCCAGCTTTTCAATCGACCTGACATCGTCGCAGAAGAAGTGTTCAGACATCTCCACCTGAACCTCTAAGGTATCGGTGTTGTTTTCACGTCCCACGATAATCAGATAGTTCGGGGTAATATTGCCGCCGATTTTTAAGAGTACCTCCTCAATCTGAGACGGGAACACATTCACACCGCGGATAATTAACATATCATCACTTCTTCCAGTCGGCTTATTCATCCGGACATGTGTTCTGCCGCATTTGCAGGGTTCATAATTTAAGGACGCAATATCCCTGGTCCGGTAACGGATGATCGGGAAGCCTTCTTTGGTAATGGTGGTGAATACCAATTCGCCGGTTGCGCCGTGGGGAAGAACCTCGCCGGTGTCCGGATCAATAATTTCCGGAATAAACATATCCTCGCAGATATGCATGCCGGACTGCTCACTGCATTCATAAGCAACACCTGGTCCCATGACTTCGGAAAGCCCGTATACGTCAAATGCTTTGATATTCAGCTTTTCTTCGATGGCATGACGCATATCCTCTGTCCAAGGCTCTGCTCCGAACACGCCTGCTTTCAGCTTTAACTGATCCTTGACACCCATTTCCTCAATCGCCTCGCCTAAGTACATCGCATAGGACGGTGTGCAGCACAGCACGGTTGTGCCAAAATCAATCATAGTCTGAATCTGACGCTGGGTATTGCCGGAGGAGGTAGGGATAGCAGTTGCACCGATCCGTTCTGCGCCGCCGTGTGCGCCTAAACCGCCGGTGAACAGTCCGTAACCGTAAGATACCTGGACAAATGCGTTTTCGTCTGCACCTGCTGCGCTTAGCTGGCGTGCCATGCAGTCTGCCCACATCTCCAAATCATGCCGGGTATAGCCAACCACAATCTGCTTTCCCGTTGTTCCGCTGGATGCATGCACACGTACAATCTCTTTCATCGGAACGGCAAATAAGCCGTATGGGTAATAGTCTCTAAGATCCTGTTTATAGGAAAACGGCAGCTTGGATAAATCCTCAATTCCGCAGATGTCATCCGGGGTTAATCCTTTTTCGTCCATTCTTTTTCGGAACAGCTCTACATTTTCGTACATTCTCCGAACCTGCCAACAGAGCCGCTCGCTTTGCAGCTTTTCAAGCTCTTTTCGATCCATGCATTCAATGTCTTTTTGATAAATCATATTAATTCATTCCTTTCCTGTGTATGCGCGAAAAGGAAATGTAAAAAAGGCACAGAGCGTTTTGCACTCTTGTTTTTACATCCCCTCTTATTTTTTAACTCAGATAGTATACGAGATCGAATCCCATCAACTTTACAACTAAGAATTTT
>RQCD01000111.1 GCA_008668455.1 Clostridia bacterium | reverse complement strand
GCCAATACGCAGGAAACGACCTGACTGATATTTGTTCCAAAGCCAGCTCCAGTAACCCCAATTTTCAATCATGAGATAACAAGCAAATACAAAACAAAATTAACAATCGAGGCCACCCAAAGATAGAGCACCAAACGAATGGAATTTCCGGCAGCGTTCATAATGCCGGCAGCCATATTGTAAACCACATTGAATACCATTCCACCGGAGTAAATTTGCAGATAAGTCACAGATTCCTGTAAAATCTCTGTAGGTGTATTCATCCAGACCAGCAGCGGGCGGCTGAACAGAATACCGCCCACGGTCAGCAGCAGCCCAAGTATTACTGCGATCGCCAATGCTGTATGGACAGCGGCATGAACCCCCTTTTTGTCCTTGGCTCCCAAATGCTGAGAAACCACCACTCCGGCACCGACCGCCGCTCCCTGACTGAATGCGATCAGCAAATAAATCAAGGACGTGCTGGAACCGCCCGCCGCCCGGGCGTCCCGCCCCACAGCGTTGCCGACCAGGATGGAGTCAACAGCATTGTACATTTGCTGCAGGAGATTTCCTAAAATCAATGGAACGGAAAAAAACAAAATGCTTTTGAAGATACTGCCTTCCGTCATCAGGGCTATCGGTTGATTCTCGTTTTTGCAAGCTTTTCTTTTCAAAGCTAATGTGTTCATGTTATATTCTTTAACCTCCTAACTTTCGTATTAAATAGTCGAGACAATCCAGCTTGTGCTGATTGTTGTGTATTTCATCAAGCAGGCTGTTCCGCCATCCACGAAGCAATAGAAATACTTCTTTGTTTTGGTTATTTTCTAATGCCAAAATAAATCTCTCAATAAAGGTGTCTTCACATCCGGCATCCTTCAAATTTTGTATGACAGCATCTGATGCTATTTGATGGTTCATTTGCGTCCCTCCTTTGCGATTCAAAGTATATAACGATTTTTCTTTCATATCAAATACTTATAAACAATGAAAAGTCATAGTTTACAGGAATGATTAAATCCTATATAATGATGCCAAAAGCGACAAGGAGAAATACTGATGGAATTACGATTGCTTCGCTATTTTTTAGCAGTTGCACGAGAAGAAAACATTACTCGTGCTGCGGAATCTCTGCATATTACGCAGCCTTCTCTATCGAAACAGCTGATGGAATTAGAACAGGAATTAGGAAAGCAGCTTTTCATCCGGGGAAAAAGAAAAATCACGCTGACCGAAGAAGGTGTCCTTCTCCGTAAGCGTGCAGACGAAATTCTGATGCTGTGTGAAAAAACCAGGCGTGAAATTGCCCAGGATTCTGACTTGATCGGCGGTGTTATTTCTATCGGCGGTGCCCAGTCAACTGTCGTGGCACAGGCAACCTCTCTGATAGCGGACAGGTATCCGGGAGTGAAGTTTCAGTTTTTCAATGGTGACGCTGAAACTCTGATGGAGCGGCTCGACCACGGCACCTTGGATTTTAGTATTCTGATCGAACCTGTTGACCTTGTGAAATATGAACATCTTCCCCTAAACGAAACTGACGAATGGGGACTGCTCATGCAAAAAGATTGCTCTCTTGCATCCAAAGAAATCATTCGTCCAGAGGACATTCAAGGTGTTCCGCTCATTCTGCCTCAGCGTATTGGCTTGCAGAGGGAGCTTTCCGCTTGGGCAGGGATTCCAATGGAGCAGCTGAATACCATTGCCACCTTCGACATTTTATGTAACAACCCTTCTCTTTTAATTAAAAATGGACTTGGATATGCATTTGCACTGCGGACACTGGTAGACACCAGCGAAAGCCCCACACTTTGTTTCCGCCCATTGGAACCGGCAATCAAAATTCAATATGGTCTTGCATGGAAACGGTATCCAATATTCTCTAAGGCGGCAGAGAAATTTATTGAACAGATAAGAGAGTTGATTGATGATCAATAAACATTAAAAAGGAGTTGGCAACCCATGTCAAAATTATCGTCGGGTATGCTCTTGTGTATCGCAGAGAGCAGAATACAGATTGTCAGAACTATGTGAAAATCTAATACTGGTTCTTGCTTTTATGTGGAATTGGGGAGAAGCATATAAAGTTCGGTATATCTGGTGTGGTATCTTTAACTATGGGAAACTCCTGTCTCATATTTCGACAATGTCTGCCTCCGTTTATGCTTCGTTGAGCTCCCGAGCTTTTAACGCCTTCACGTTTTGGGCAAAAGAAAAACACCCCGAAGGATGTTCATTACGTAAATGTTATGCAATTATATTCATCGGCAATATCGGCCATGCCTAAAAACCAAGAATCTACCAGCAGCTTTCCGGCATCTGATAGATCACTCCATTCGATTACCTCCATTCCACTGACTGTTTCTGCACAGATTCTGTCACTGGCGAGGTCTCTGAGCGAATTGATCAGATTACAGGTCAATGCTGATACCGCAGCACACGCCCGGTCGATACCGTCTGAACCTTTTCGGCAGGCATGACCGGTCATGTGAATGTTGTTCGGTGTTATGGTTATTTGGATCACTGGATCACCTCCTGAAAATGAGTACAAAAATACCACCGGTCATTACGACTGGTGGTGACTATACAAATTCTACTGTATTTCCAACAAATTCCCCTTTTCCTTCAATTGCAATATGCTTTGGAAGATCATAAACAGGGACGGGCTCATATTCCTTACCTTCAATTCTGTATTTACTATATTTTTTCAACGGAATATCCTCATTTAACTCAAGTGCAGTATATTTTCCTATTTGCCATTGACTTAAAACCGTTCTCATCATC
>RQCD01000185.1 GCA_008668455.1 Clostridia bacterium | reverse complement strand
CGCCGGAGGCAAGCGGTGTGTTAATCACGGCACAGCTGGCTCTGGAAAACGGACGGGATGTTTTTGCGGTTCCCGGCTCGATCTTTTCCTATCAGAGCCGCGGAACAAACCGGCTGATCCAACAGGGCGCAAAGCTGGTTACCTGTGCGCAGGATATTTTAGATGAATATGCCTATGAGCTGCAAACGGCAGAACCGATGAAACAGCAGGCGAAACCGAGACAAATTTCTTTGGAGGACGAACGCTTTCGCAGCCTTTCGGAGGAGGAGAAACGCGTGATTTCCGCACTTTTGGAAAAAACGCTTCATATTGAGGAATTACAGATAAAATGCGGTATGAATATGGAAGAACTCAACACGCTACTTCCAATGCTTGAGATTTACGGTCTTATTCAGAAAATGCCGGGGGATAACTATCAGCTTTTGATATAAATTACAGAAAGGAATCGGAAGATGGCAAAAAAGCTTTTAATTGTAGAGTCTCCTGCCAAGGCAGGAACAATCAAAAAGTATCTGGGAAAGGATTATACGGTGGTTGCCTCGATGGGGCATGTCATCGATCTGCCGAAAAGTCAGCTTGCGGTGGATGTTGAGCACGATTTTGAGCCGCGTTATATCACAATCCGCGGAAAAGGACCGCTGCTTGCGCAGTTAAAAAAAGAAGCGAAGAATGCGGATGTTGTCTATCTCGCAACCGACCCTGACCGCGAGGGAGAGGCAATCAGCTGGCATTTGGCGCATGCTTTAAATATTGACCCTGCATCCAAATGCCGGGTAACCTTTAACGAAATCACAAAGTCTGCTGTAAAAGAGGCAATCAAGCATCCGCGCAGTATCAATATGGATCTGGTGGACGCGCAGCAGGCACGGCGCGTTTTGGATCGCGTAGTTGGATATAAAATCAGTCCGCTGCTTTGGGAAAAGGTAAAAAAAGGACTGAGCGCCGGACGGGTTCAGTCGGTTTCTACCCGAATGATCTGCGACCGGGAGGAAGAAATTTTAAATTTTGTTCCGAAAGAATACTGGACGGTGGAGGCAGAATTAAAAGATCCGGCATCAAAAAAAAGCTTTACGGCAAAATATTTTTCAAAGAACAAAGAGGAGGATGATTTAAGCTCGCGCAAGGAAGCGGATAAAATCATCCAAAAAACGGAAGGAAAAGAATTTTTAGTGGAGAGCGTCAAGCAGACAGAGGTGCGGAAAAATCCGCCGCCTCCATTTACAACCAGTACCCTCCAGCAGGACGCGTCCAGAAAAATCGGCTTTAACACCGGTCGGACGATGCAGACGGCACAGACGCTTTATGAAGGTATGAATTTAGGATCAGAATTTGGAACAATCGGTCTGATTACCTATATGAGAACCGACTCGCTGCGAATCTCGGCAGAGGCACAGGCGGAAGCGGTGGAATATATCAGAACCGGCTATGGAGAGGAATATGTCAAGGCGCGTCAGTACAAAGCGAAAAAGAACGCACAGGATGCACATGAGGCAATCCGTCCGACCAATGTCCGGATTCATCCGGAAATGGTTAAGGATAAGCTTACCGCCGATCAGTTTAAGCTCTATAAGCTGATCTGGACGCGCTTTGTCGCAAGTCAGATGACCGAGGCGGTTTATGCGCAGACTACAGCAATTATATCTGCCGGGGACATAAAATTCCGCGCCGGCGGATCGGATGTTGTTTTTAAGGGTTTTACCATGATCTATACAGAGGGGACAGATCAGGCGAAGGAAAAGGAAAAAAAGCTACCGAGCTTGGAGACGTCACAGACTTTGGAAAAAAAGCATATTGAGGGTATTCAGCACTATACACAGCCGCCTGCACGCTACACTGAGGCATCCTTGGTGCGTGCGCTGGAGGAAAACGGAATCGGACGTCCGAGTACCTATGCGCCGACCATTGCCACCATTGTTTCACGCGGATATGTTGTCCGGAACAAAAAGCAGCTTGTTCCGACAGAGCTTGGCATGATCACAAACGACATTATGAAAAATCATTTTAAAAAGATTGTGGATATTGAGTTTACTGCCGGCATGGAGGAAGAACTGGATGAGGTGGAAGAAGGAAAGCGGAACTGGGTGAAGGTGTTAAAGGAATTTTATCCGGATTTTGCAAAGAATTTGGAGCGCGCCACTGAGGAAATCGCAAAAATACAAATTAAGGACGAGGAATCGGATGTCACCTGCGAAAAATGCGGGCGCAAAATGGTGTATAAAATCGGAAAATACGGAAAGTTTCTGGCATGCCCGGGATTTCCGGATTGTCAGAATACCAAGGCAATCCGCGAAGAAAGCGGAGCAGCTTGTCCGAAATGCGGCGGCGCTGTTTTAGTGAAAAAAACGCGCCGGGGGAAGGTTTATTATGGCTGCGAGCATATGCCAAAGTGTGATTTTATGGTTTGGGATGAGCCGGTGGCAGATCATAAGTGTCCGAAATGCGGCGGTCTGCTCCTGAAAAAGAGTGGAAAACGCGGAAAAATCTATTGCAGTACCGAGGGCTGTGGCTACGAAGAAAAGGCGAAAAGTAAGGATTGATAGAACATGACAGTAAAGGTAATCGGAGCAGGGCTTGCCGGATGCGAGGCGAGCTGGCAGCTTGCCCGGCGCGGTATTCCGGTAAGGCTTTATGAAATGAAACCGAAAAAATATTCTCCGGCACATAAAAGTGAGAATTTTGCAGAGCTGGTTTGCTCCAATTCACTAAAAGCCGAGCGGATTGAAAATGCCTGTGGACTATTGAAAGAGGAAATGCGGCTTTTCGGGTCGCTGATGATGGAGGCGGCAGATGTTTCGCGTGTGCCGGCAGGCGGTGCATTGGCGGTTGACCGGGATCAGTTTTCCGCATATATCACCGAAAAAATCAAAAGTCATCCGCTCATTGAGGTGGTTTCGGAGGAAGTTACCAAGATTTCTCCGGAGGAGGAAACGATCATTGCCACAGGTCCTTTGACATCGGATGCATTAAGCTGCGAGATTGTCCGCCTGACCGGAGAGGACGAGCTGTATTTTTATGATGCGGCAGCGCCGGTGGTGGAGAAAGACAGCATTGATCTGGAGCGTGCATTTTATGGCGCACGCTATGGACGCGGAACGGCAGACTATATTAACTGTCCCATGACAAGAGAGGAATACCAGTCATTTTACGACGCTTTGGTTCATGCCGAGACTGCTCTCTTAAAGGAATTTGAAAATCAGAAGGTGTTTGAGGGATGCATGCCGGTGGAGGTGATGGCAAAGCGCGGATTTGAGACGCTTTTATTCGGACCGCTCAAGCCGGTCGGACTGGTGAATCCCAAAACCGGAAAGGATGATGCCTGTGCGGTGGTACAGCTGCGGCAGGACAACCGGGAGGCAACCCTATATAATCTTGTTGGTTTTCAGACGAATTTAAAATGGGGCGAACAGGAGCGTGTGTTCCGGATGATTCCGGGCTTGGAAAAAGCGGAATTTGTACGCTTTGGCGTGATGCACAGAAACACTTATTTACAGGCGGCAAAGGTTTTAGATCGTTACTATCGGATGAAGAAATATCCGAAAATCTGGTTCGCCGGACAGATTTCCGGTGTGGAGGGGTATGTGGAGTCCGCATCCTCCGGAATTTTAGCCGGGTTTAACCTGTCCCGTCAATTGCAGGGTAAGCCGCTTTTTGAGCCGGACCGGAAAACGGCAATCGGATCACTGCCGCTCTATATCACAGAGCAGTCTGTAGAGAGGCAGCAGCCTATGAATGCGAATTTTGGGATTATAGAGGGTCTTGAAAAGCGCGTCCGCGGAAAGAAAACGGAACGTTACCGCCTGATCGCGGAGCGGTCTTTGGAGTTATTACAGGAGAGGATGAAAGAGTATGAAGAATAAAACATGGATTGGAATTGTTGCCGGTGTGCTGATTTTAGCGGCGGTTATTGCGGCAATTATCACAACCGGAAACAGTAAACCGGAGCAGAGCCAAGAGCCGGGTGCGACTGTGACAGCATCGCCGGAGGTTTCTTCCGAACCGTCCGGCAGTGCAGAGGTGACCAAAGAGCCGGAGCAGAAAACGGATGGAGATGCAAAAAATACGGAGACACCGAAAAAGGTAAAACCGACCTTTATGTATTTTGTTGCAGAAACCGACGCGGACTATAAAGAGGCAATGGAAACCTTTGAGGCACTAAAAAAGGAATATGGCGACCGGGTTGTGTTTGATTTAAAGAATGTGACCAAAGAGCCGGAGCTTTTAGAGAATTTCTCCTTTATTGCCGGTCAGACGCCCGCTTTAATCATGCTTAATACCTCGAATGACATTAACAACTTTGTTTTTGCCAGCCACGACCAGGAAAAACTCAAGGCTGAAATCGAGGCGGCATTTACAAAATAAAGAGTTATGCACCCTGCATTTTTCGCATAGAAATAAAGCGGGGTGTTTTTATGATTATAT
Organism: Clostridia bacterium; assembly: GCA_008668455.1. GTDB lineage: Bacteria > Bacillota > Clostridia > UBA1381 > UBA1381 > RQCD01. The sequence goes on along the minus strand of RQCD01000185.1, from coordinate 4,117 downwards.
TGCATAAGCGTAAGCTTTTAGCCGGATTTTTAACCTTCACGATCGGAGTTACCGGAGGAGTGCTTTTACGGCTGTCTCCTGAAATCAAAACGTTTGGAGAGGATCAGCTTTATGTGATTGTAGATGCCGGACACGGTGTGCCGGATGGCGGTGCAGTCGGTGAAAACGGAACGGTGGAGCAGGAAATCAATCTGGCAATTGCAAAAAAGCTCCGGGAGGTTTTAGAAGGGAAGGGAATCCGCGTCCGCATGACGAGATCGGATGAGAGCGGCTTGCAAACCGAGGAGGGAACAATTCGGGAGATGAAACGAAGCGACATGCAAAAACGGCTTGCCATTATGAAAAAGACAAGGGCAGATTTGTTTTTAAGCGTGCATATGAATTATTTTCCGGGAAAAAGCGTCCACGGACTGCGTGTGTTTTATGCGCGGAATCATCCTGAAATAAAAGCGCTTGCCGAGCAGATCCAAATTCGGATGAATGCAGTTACCGGTGCGAAAATGACGGCGGTTGCCGCAGCGGATGCAAGTCTGTTTCTGATGAAGTCGCCGCCTTTGCCGTCGGTTTTGGTGGAATGCGGCTTCTTGTCAAATCCAGAGGAGGAAAAAAAGTTAAATGATCCGGATTACCAAGCCCGGCTTGCCTGGGCAATTGCAGACGCAGTGGAAAAATATTATGCGGATTCTTGTAAAAAATAGTTTACAAGCGCCGGTTTTTCGTGTATGATAAATACATACGGAGGATAATATTATGGTTTTAGTTATGGAAATTGGAAATTCATATATCACAATGGGCGGCTATGAAAACGGTATGCTCGCGTTTGTTTCGGATTTTTTGAGTGATGTCAAGCGCACCAGAGATCAGTATTTTGTGGATATGAAGCATGTACTGGAGCTTTACGGATATCAGGGAGCGGATTTTGACGGCGGGATTTTATGCTCGGTTGTTCCGGAGCTGACAGAACCGATCCGGCAGGCAGTTTCTTATCTGTTCGGGTTTGATATTTTAGCGGTCGGACCGGGAGTAAAATCTGGACTGAATATTTTGATTGATAATCCGGCGCAGCTGGGAGGAGATTTGGTTGCCTGTGCGGTTGGCGCGCTTGCGCATTATGCTGCACCGCTGATTTTGTGCAGCATGGGAACAACTACAGTTTTAAGCGTGATTGATGAAAAGAGCCGCTTTGTGGGCGCGGTCATTTCCGCCGGTGCGGGAACAACGCTCGATAGCTTTACCCAAAAAACCGCCCTCCTGCCGCATGTCACTTTTGAATGTCCGCAGCATGTGATCGGAAAAAATTCGGTTTCGTCTATTCAGTCCGGTCTGCTCTATGGCACAGCGGCGATGATTGACGGATTAATCCTTCGCATTCGGGAGGAGCTTGGAGAAAATGCACAGACGGTAGCCACCGGAAAAATGATAAAACGCATTATCCCCCTCTGCCGCGAACCGATCACGGTGCATCCGTACCTTTTGTTAGAGGGACTTTATCGGATTTACGAAAAAAACCGGACGAAATAATTGTAAGCCTTTTAAAGTATGTACTGATGCTTTAAAAGGCTTACAATTATTTTTTGAACATATGAATTTCTTTCGGCGAAATATATCCGCAGAGGGTAAGAGAGAGGATATAGGCAGCGCCGCCGGCGGCGAGGACGGCGGAAAATGCGAGGATTTCATTTGGAAAAAGAATCCAAAACGGCTGATTGACAAAGAGCATTATCGCCGCCATCACTCCGGCTGACAAAAACGGCTTTAGAGAAATTGGCAGACGGACGGAAAATTCCTTTCGGACAGCGCGATAGCTTAGTAAAAACACAATCAGATAGGCAATATCTGCACTTACCGCAATGCCAAGCACATTCAGCTGCGGCAGGCGAATCAGAAAATAGCTGAAAAGAAGCTTTACCGCTGCGCCTACAAAGCTGTAAAGAAACGGAGAAATCACCTTTCCGCAGGCATTTAAAACCGAAAAAAACAGATCGGACATTGCCATAAACACCAGACAGGGGGCAAGGTATCGGAGCATTTTAGAGGAGGCGGTGTTGTGAAACAGGATAGTGAGCAGAGTATCGCTCCAGAAAAAGATTACAACTGCGGCGGCAAGGGACAGGATCAGCGTAATTTTTGAGGCAGAGCGGACTGCATAGGCGGCACGTTCCCGGTTTTTGACTGCCAGCGCTCCGGCAATAACCGGCAAAATGCTTACTCCCAATGCACCCAGCATCCCGATCGGCAGATGGAAAATGGTCAGTGCATAGCCGGAGTAAGAGCCGTAAAGCCAGCGCGCGGCTTCGTCCGTTAAACGCAGGTCGGACAGGAGGGAATCGAATAGGGCAGAGTGACTGGAATATTGCAGCAGAAAATTTTGCGCCGTTTCGGGGGTGAAGCGGATGGCAGTTAAGGAGGTACGGATCACGGCAAGATCAGCAAGATTCATCGCCGCCGCTACACCGGACGCAGTCAGAACCGGAACGGCAATCAGAATCATAATATTTAAAATTGATCCGGCAGTTCGGTTTGCAGGCTGTCCGGCAAGCTCCTTTCTGTCCGGAAGATATAAAAGAAAGAGAATCAGCGTGGCAATCACTTCTCCGATTGTAACGCCGAAAATAGCAGCGGCTGCTGTATATTCCACCGACAGGCGCGCATAATAAAGCGCCAGACCGTATCCGGCAAACAGCTTCACTGCCGCCTCAATTACCTGGGAAATCGCTGTGGGGGTCATGTTGGATTTTCCCTGATAATAGCTTTTAAAAACCGTTCCGACCGCAACAAAAAAGACCGCCGGCGCAATCAGACGGATGCAGTGGACTGCCTTTGCCTCTTTCATAGCCAGTGCAAAAAAATCTGCAAAGAACCATAAAACGACGCTTCCCAATATTCCTAAAGCTGACAGTACCAAAAGCGAAATGCGGACGGTTTTATGTACGTCTCCGTAATGCCCTTTTGCAAAATCCTCCGAAACAGTTTTGGAAATTGCAAGCGGCATGCCGCAGATGGTAAAGGAAAGCAGCATTACATAGACGCTGAAGGCAGAATTATAAATCGCCATGCCCTCCTCCTTTAAGAGATAGCAAAGCGGAATTTTGAAAACCGCACCTAAAATTTTGGAGATTGCATTTGCCGCCATCAGGATGACAGTTCCTTGGATAAAGCTCTGTTTTTTCATGATCTACTCCTTTTTTTCATGTTTTACTTGCTATATAAATTTATTTGTGTTATACTTTTTATATGATCGTTTTTATAAAAGGCTTTTTGGAGGAACCAATGAAAATTCAGAAAATACCCTTTGCAAAGGGGGAAATGACAGTACCGGGCGATAAATCCATCTCACACCGCGGTGTGATGCTGGGCGCTCTGGGTGAGGGAACAAGCGAGGTAACCGGATTTCTGAGAGGGGCAGACTGCCTTTCCACGATTGACTGCTTTCGGAATATGGGAGTGCCGATTACCTTAGAGAAGGATACGGTGCAGATTTCGGGCGTTGGTCTGCACGGCTTAAGAAAGCCGGAAAAAACGCTCTATACCGGCAACTCCGGCACAACGACCCGGCTTCTGTGCGGACTTTTGGCAGGACAAAATTTCACAGCAGAATTAGACGGCGATGCATCTATCCGGAAACGTCCGATGGCACGTGTCACCGAACCGCTCCGGAGGATGGGAGCGGAATTTAATTCGGACTTTTGTCCGCTTCGTGTGACAGGACATCCGCTGCATGCAATCTCCTATCAAATGCCGGTTGCGTCGGCGCAGGTGAAAACGTCGCTGCTTTTGGCAGGACTGTATGCAGAGGGCACAACCGTTTTGACTGAACCGGCAGTCTCGCGCGATCATACTGAGCGAATGCTCCGTGCGATGGGAGCGGATTTAGTGTCGGATGGGACAAAAGTGTCCGTCACACCCGGAAAAATACTCTCTGCTGAACGTTTTGAAGTGCCGGGTGATATTTCCTCGGCAGCATTCTTTTTGGTTCTGGGCGCAATTTTGCCACATTCTGAAATCACCGTCCGGAATGTCGGAATCAATCCGACCCGGGATGGCGTGATTGAGGTTTTGAAAAATATGGGAGCGGACATTTTGGTGGAGCATCAGCGGCAGGCAGCAGGCGAGCCTG
>RQCD01000046.1 GCA_008668455.1 Clostridia bacterium | reverse complement strand
GTATCATGCAAAGGTAACGCTCCCGGAATGCAAGCTTCGCGTCCGCGCAAATTACTACCGCAGCGCTATGATTAAAGTGCTTTTAGACGGCAAGGAAATCGGAAGGATCGCGTTTGATCCGTTCGCCACCGATCCGGTATGCGTTTCTGCCGGAGAACATGAACTGACCCTGATTCATTATGGCAACCGCTATAACTCCTTTGGTGCGCTGCACGACTGCGGCGACCAGCGCGACTGGTACGGTCCGGAAATGTGGTATTCTGAGGGCGATCAGTGGTCTTATGAATATCAGCTGAAAAAAACCGGTATCTTAGCATCTCCGATTTTGGAGTGTTATGAAAAATAGGTTGACGTTCCTCAAACAATATGGTAAAATAATACCATAACAATATTGGGGTGTCAGAAAAGCATCATATTTCTTTTTTGACACCCCCTTATCATAAGGAGGAACGTATTATGAAACCATCTTACTGTCTGATTACCGGTGCGTCCAGCGGTATTGGCACGCAATTTGCGTATCAGTACGCAGAGCTTGGCAACAACCTGATTCTGACTGGCAGAAACAAAACCCGGCTGGAATTTTTAAAATCACATCTTGAATCCCGCTACAGTATCATAGTTGTTATCATTCCGCTTGATTTGTCTGTCCCCAATTCAGCAAAAACACTTTATGACGAAGTGGAGCGTCTTGGTGTATCTGTTCCATATTTAGTAAACAGCGCCGGCTTTGGCGAGCTTCAGGACTTTTTAGATACTGACTGGATACGTCTCCAGCAGATGATGCAGGTAAATATGTTCTGTCTTTCGCAGCTTTGCTATCTTTTCGGAAACAAAATGCGCAAAGCAGGCGGCGGACAAATCATCAATGTTGCGTCCTGTGCCGGGTTTTCCGGAGGACCGCATATGGCAATGTATTATGCCACCAAAAATTTTGTTCTGTCCTTATCAGAGGGACTTTCAGTGGAATTTCTCCCCTATCATGTTTCCGTCACCGCACTTTGCCCCGGGCCGACAAAAACCGGCTTTGAGGAACACTCGAACATGGGAAAATCTGTGATGTTTTCTATGTTTCCTCCGGAGAATCCCGAAAAAACTGCACAGGCTGGCATGCATGCGGCCTTTCGCGGTAAACCGGCAGTGTATCACGGCGTTGTTTCCAAAGTATTTAATATCATTTCCAGACTTCTCCCCCGGCGCATCGTCTGTAAAATCACGGCACGCGTAAATCGGAAAAAATGAAAAATAGGTATTGTCAGCCAGAGAAAAATATAGTATAATAATCTTATCAAACACTAAAGGATATGATAGTATGCAGGAAATTACCGCAGCATTCAGACAGCTTGCCATCATCGGCGATCCGGTGGAGCATAGCTTTTCCCCCCAGCTGCACAACTACTTGGCAGAGAAAATGCAGCTGCCTTATGTCTATACGGCATGGCATGTAACACCGGAGCATTTGGAGGACGCGATCCGCGGAGTCCGTGCACTTGGAATTGCCGGAATCAACGTGACTGCACCGCATAAATTCAGGGTGATACAATATTTAGATGAAATCGATCCGCGTGCAGAAATGCTTGGTTCTGTCAATACGGTTGTAAACCGCGGCGGGAGGCTGATAGGCTATAATACGGACGCAGACGGATTTTATATGTCCCTCAAAAAGGTCGGCACAGAGGTTTTCGGAAAGGATATTCTGATTTTCGGTGCAGGCGGCGCAACGCAGCCGATTGCAGTATTATTTGCCCTGGAGCATGCAAAAAGCATCACAATTTTAAACCGTACCAAAACCCGCGCCGAACAGCTTGCTTCATATGTCAGAAAAACAACCGGATTTCAGGCGCAGACAGAAAGAACTCTGCCACGGTATGACCTTGTGATCAATACCACCGCCGCCGGCATGCATCCGCAGGAAGACGCGTCCCCCACGGAGGACTATTCTATGTTTGACAAAAGCACCACAGCGGCAGATCTGATCTATAATCCGGAAAAAACCGTCTTTTTACAGCACGCAGAAGCTGCCGGCGCTGCTATCGTGAACGGACTGGGCATGCTGATTTTTCAGGGGCTTCTCGCCTTTGAGCATTTCACCGGGAAAAAGCTATATGAAAATGCCTATGAGGATGTAAAAAAAGAGGTGTTTGGAAAATGAAAAATATTGTTTTAACCGGATTTATGGCAAGCGGAAAATCAACCGTTGGCAGAGAGCTTTCCAAAAAGCTTTCACGCGTTTTTTACGACACCGACCAGCTGATTGAGGATGCGGCACAGACAAGCATTTCAGAAATCTTTGCAGAGCAGGGAGAGACAGCATTCCGGAATATGGAATCCGGTCTGATTCAAAAGCTTTCCTCGCTCACAAACTGCATTATTGCCACCGGCGGCGGAGCAGTTCTCCGCGCAGAAAACAGAGAAAATCTCCGAAAAAACGGAACAATTGTCAATTTAGCGCCGGATGCGGAGGTACTTCGCATCCGACTTTCAGAGGCTGCAAAAACACGTCCTCTGCTGACCGATTTTGAAAGTGCAAAGCGTCGCATGCAGGAGCGCGAGCCATATTATGCAGACTGTGATCTGCGGATCGCGGTAACAGCGGAGAAAACACCGTCTGCGCTTGCAGATGAAATCATAACGGCTTTCAAAGAAAGGAGTATACTATGAACGCACTTTTTGGCGCTGCCGGAAACAGCGATTTATTTTACGAACAGGGACATAAAAAATCAGAGGAAATGCCAAAATGGTTGGCAGAGATGGGATTGGATGCCTATGAGTATCAATGCGGAAACGGAGTACGGATCGGTGCAGCAGCTGCACAGGCAATCCGCGCGCAGGCAGAGGAATATGGTATTCAATTAAGCGTTCATTCCCCCTACTATATCAATTTAGCTACACCAGACGAGGAAAAACGGTGCGGAGGGATCGGATATATCATGCAGAGCGCAGAGGCTGCACGAAATTTAGGTGCGGAACGGATTGTTGTACACAGCGGCGCACTTGGAAAGCTGACACGCCCCGAGGCAATGGAATATGCAAAAAAAACACTCCTGCTTGCACAGGAAGAATTAGAAAATGCCGGCTTTTCCGAAATCCGGCTTTGCATTGAAACCATGGGAAAAATCAATCAGCTCGGTGATTTGGACGAGGTGATGGAGCTTTGCAAACTGTGCGACAAGTTTCTTCCGACTATTGATTTCGGACACTTAAACGCACGGACATTAGGTGCAATCCGGACAAAGGAAGACTATGCTGCCATTTTAGACACCATGGAAAATGCCCTCGGAAAAGAACGTGCAGAAAATTTTCACGCACATTTCAGTAAGATTGAGTACACAAAAGGCGGAGAGAAAAAACATCTGACCTTTGCCGATACCGAATTTGGGCCGGAATTTGAACCGTTAGGAGAGCTTTTAGCAAAACGGAACCTCTCCCCCACCGTCATCTGCGAATCTGCCGGAACACAGGCGACAGACGCATTGGCTATGAAAAAAATGTATTTGAATTTGCGATGAACACCCTAATCCTGTAAAATCAACCTCTCTTTCAAGTAAAACGGGGATGTAAAAAAAGGATTTCAGAACGCTCTGTGCTTTTTTTAACATCCCCATAAATAAATAAAGTAGAGGAAAAAGTATAGGAAATTTACAAATTTTGCAACCCACACAGTAGAATTACCGGAAATCGCACGGAAACGATTAAAATCATTAAAATCCTTCGCTGAATATGTGTCAAGGTTTTCCGATATGCAACAAACAAGATTTATTTTTTAATTTTTAGGCTATTACAATTACGAATCTTTTTGGAGGAAATGATGTAACTTTAAAATCTGATAAAAAAGTTAGTATTTATATAAGGGAGAATGGTTTGGGTAAAAAACCAATTTAAACCTTGTTTGCTATATCTTAACAAAAAAGTATGACAAATTGTTTGGTATTACCTTTGATGAAATAAGTGTTGAGTTTGCAGGTGATCATAATGTATACACTATCAATAAAAATGATATACGTGAATACAATATGAAAAAAGCTCCGGCACATCGTATGATTCATCAAAATGGTGTGATGGAGTATTTAGTATCAGAATACTTGAATGAATATTTTGATATGTTTTCAAATGTGCCTGGATGTTTCTTCATCCAGGCACACCTACTGATTTTCTATTATACTGATCTTCCAAAGAAATGATCATCAAAGCATTTTATCTGTGTTTCGATTGCCTCAATAGAATCCTTTAGCTGAACGGCGTTGTCATTATAATAGGCAAGCATTGCAGTTCCTGATG
>RQCD01000152.1 GCA_008668455.1 Clostridia bacterium | reverse complement strand
TCATCATACCGGAGACCAAAGCGGTTCCGTAGCGGAAAGCGGAGTGCAGACTATCTCTGTTTCCCGCACCGTAGTTAAACCTCATAATAGGCAAACAGCCCTGGATCAAGCCGTTTACCGTCATAACGATCAGCTGCTGCCCCTTAAAATACTCACCGAAGAATGCCATCGCCGTCTCGGAATCCCCCACCTGAAACAGATTGACGAATGTCACCATAAACGAACTGAGGGCATTCATAATGAAAGACGGCACTCCAAGGGCGAAAATACGGCCAATCAGCCACTTTTGCAAATGAAATCCTTTGATCTTTATCCGCACTTTCTGCTTTTTGCCCAGCAGCAAGGCAAATGCCAAAATCATGGATAATAAATAGCCCGCAACAGTAGCCACCGCAGCGCCGCGGATTCCCATAGCCGGAAAAGCACCAATACCAAAAATCAGGATGGGGTCAAATACAAAATTAACGACCACTCCCGCAATCTGGAACCACATAGGAGCAACCATATTCCCGGTGGCCTGTATCATCTTCTGGATTGCGATATGCACCATGTTGGGAATTTGCATGAACGAACATACGCTCATATAGGCAATGCTCAACTGATAAATTTCTTCATTATTGGTGAATGAGCGAAAGTAGGGTTTCATAATCAGTAATGACAGAAGATTGAGCAAAGCCCCAATCCCAAAGGCCAGTAACAATCCGTGTGTGACGGTGGTATTTGCTTCATCCTGCTTTTTCTCCCCAAGATACCCCGCAATCAGCACGTTCACTCCGACACCAATCCAGATAGACGCCGCGTTCATCAGTGTTGTGATTGGGAATGACAGGGAAACCGCTGTTAACGCGTTCTCACTAAGCCGCGCTACAAACGCACTGTCTATCAGATTATAGGAATATTGCAGGAACATGGAGATCAGCGGTGGTATCGACATTTGCCAAATTAGTTTTCCAACGGGCATGACAGCCATTTTGTTTTCCGTCTGCATACTATCCCTCCTCTCCACAAATTGTCCGGTGCAGGACATTAAATCCGAACAATATAGTTTTGTTTCCGTGCTGCGGTCTGACCGGATTCCTTGCCCGGATAACCCAACGCAATCGCACCGACACCGCGCAAGGTTTCTGGCAGCTTCCATCCTCCACAAAGGTGCTTGCGGAGCCATCTGCCAAAACCAAGATCACGACAGGTCCGCCATAGTAGTGGTCTGTGTTGCTCCCCATCACTTCTGCGTTTAACTTGGCGATTTCCTGCCGGTATTTGGGGTCTGTAATTGCAATAATGGCGGGGGATTGACGTCCGCTGCCGGTAGGGGCATAAGTCCCCGTTTCCGGTACAGAGTCCAACGCCTCGGGAGGGACAGGTTCCGCTTTATAGGTCCTTACACTGTGGTGCGTCTCAATCAGAGATAAGAAATTGTTTTCCATACAAAAATCATCCTCCATCCTGTCAACATTTCCGGGAACAGGCAACAAAAAAGCCACACAACTATCACAAGACAGCTGTGTGGCAAAAAGATGACAGAATCCGGAAAAGTCCACTCGAATTTTACGTCTATTATTATATCAAACTATCAGGAGAATGTCAAGCACCAATAATTACGGAATTGTGGCGGCTGTCTGTTGTTTTTTTGTGTTACTTTATGACATATGAGCATTTGCACCGGGGTTATGGTGAATTTAAGGGCAAGTGGGAATTTCCCGGAGGAAAGCTTGAAGTCGGAGAAACATCGCAGCAAGCTCTAATAAGAGAAATTCAAGAAGAACTTGATGTAAAAATCGAGGTTGGTGAATTGATTGATACCATCGAGTATGATTACCCAACTTTCCATTTAAGTATGGATTGCTTCTTGTGTGTTGTGATAGATGGAGAAATAATTCTCAAGGAAGCAGAAGCTGCAAAATGGCTTGATAAATACGAATTGTATAGCGTTGATTGGCTGCCGGCTGATATAGCGCTAATTGAAAAATTACAGAATAGCCTACTAATGTGAGACGTCAGATTTGACATCGGTATTCTATGGGGTGTGTGGAAAAGCCTGTTAAATCAACGTTTCTTGGAATTTTTGGACTTATTCCCGAAATAGCCTAACTATTACACGTCGAGACGGTCTGATTGATGTCAAGGAAAGATAAATAGCGAAAAGCAGTGTATTTACGGATTTTTTTGAGATGAGGCAACAGCTCGTGAAAGTCCGTATTTTTTATACGAAAACATATCTGCTGTAAAAGCGGTCATAGGGTTTAGGCTGTGGATTGATTGTCTGCGGTTGTGTGGCGCTAATGAAGATGATCTTGGAAATGTAAGCGCGCTTTTATGTCATGCAAGCAATCGGAAATATAAAGAAATTATTCCTTAAAAAACGCTGGTTTTTTATTGAAAATTGTAGACAAATGCGGAGATTTCATGTATAATAACAGAGTAAGCAATGATTATAAATAAGTTTTGCAGTTACTTTCCGGTTTTATGGGGCGTCGGAGTGCGGTTTTGCAAAGGAAAGTGAGGAAAAATTTATGAACAGAGTAGAAACCTATATTGCATCACACTGGGATGAGTGCGTCCGGGAAATACGGGAAAATCAGGGAGAAACAATCGGACTTCCGTATCCGTATGCCATTCCGGCTGTGGGTCATTTTGAGGAGCTGTTCTATTGGGACACCTATTTTTTGAACAAGGGGCTGGAGCTTTCCGGCAGACGTCTGCTTGCAAAATGCAACGTGGACAACATGCTGTATCTGGTCAACAAATACGGATATATGCAAAATGCCAATAAAACCTATTATCTTCGGAATCAGGTTTCCCAGCCGCCGTTTTTATCGGAAATGGTTCGGGATGTGTACGGCTATTATCAGGATCCGGTATGGCTTTTCGGAGCATATCATATTTTGAAAAAAGAGTACCGGTTCTGGATGACCGAACGGCTTTCTGCAAACGGTCTGAACTTTTACAGCGGAAGACTTGCCGATCCGGAATCCACAAGTCTGATTGCGGAATCATTCCGGGAAAGAGTCGGAAATGTGGACGGCTTAAGTGAGGAGGATGCCGCCCTGCACAGCATTTGCTGCTGGGAAAGCGGCTGGGACATGAGTCCGCGCTGGAATTTTCACGGTCCGGATTATAACACAGTAGATCAGAATTCGCTTCTGTATCTGATGGAAAAAAACATGGCATATTTTGCGTCCGAGCTTGCAAACGGCGAGGAACAGATCTGGTGCGATCGTGCAGAAAAGCGAAAAAAACTGATGGAGTGTTATTTAAAAACTCCTGACGGTACATGGATGGATTATAATTATAAAACCGGTAAACACAGCGGGATTTTCTCCTGTGTATCACTCTATCCGCTTTTTACAAGATTGGCAGAGCCGGAATATGCACAGCTGATGGCAGAAAATCTGAACCGGCTGGAATGCCGTTACGGACTTGCGGCATGTGAGAAAAATGACGCGCCGGGCGTTTATCAGTGGAACTATCCGAACGGCTGGGCATGCCAGCAGTATCTGGCGGTGGTCGGATTTCAAAATTACGGCATGACGGAAATTGCCCTGCGGCTTGCCCGGAAATATACAGAGCTTGTGGAAAAATGCTTTGACGAACAGAAAATCTATGGGAAAAATATAATGTTGTCGAGGGAAATGTGCACATCTGTCAGGAGGGAACCGGGAAAATGCCTGCAATGATGGGATGGAGCGCAGGAACTTATCTGGCAATGAAACGATTTATCACAGAGTTTGAGGAGCGTACAAAATGAACCAAACAGAGGAATATATCAAATCGCACTGGGATCAGTGTGTCCGGGAAAATCAGCAGGATGAGGATTCGCTTTTAGGACTTCCGTATCCTTATACCGTCCCGGCAATCGGACATTTTAATGAACTTTATTATTGGGACACCTTTTTTACCAATAAAGGATTAGCGCTTTCCGGCAGATATGATCTGATGAAAAATAACGTGGACGATATGCTTTATCTGGTCAACCGGTACGGATTTATGCCGAACGGCAACCGCACCTGGTTTTTAAGCCGTTCGCAGCCGCCGTTTCTTTCGGAAATGGTGCTGGATGTGTATGAGCATTATCACGATCCGGTCTGGCTTGAGGGCGCATACCATCAGCTGGAGCGGGAATATCAGTTCTGGATGTGTGAGAGAATGTCGCCGGTTGGCTTAAATGTTTATGGCGGTCAGAAAAAACCGGAGGAAGAGGAGGCAAGCATTGCCGATTTCAAAAAACGGGTTGGATGCGAAGTGACGCTTTCGGATCAGGATGTTTACGATCAGTATTTATTCTCGGCAGAAAGCGGCTGGGATATGAATCCGCGCTGGGGGTTTGAGGCGAAAAATTTTGTCCCGGTCGATTTAAACTCTCTGCTCTATTGCCTGGAAAACAACATGCGCTATTTTGCAGAAATTCTGGAAAACGGTCAGGCAGAGTTATGGGCGTCGCGTGCGTCTATGCGCCGGGATCTGATGAATCAGTATATGGATCGCGGAGACGGTGTGCTGTTAGATTACAATTTTGTGAAAAAGGAGCATGGAAAGGTGCTGTCCGCAGCGTCTTTCTATCCGCTCTATGCCGGACTGGTAACGCCGGAGCAAGCAGCCGCCGCAGCAGGCGAACTGCGGAATTTAGAAGCAGATCACGGAATCCTGACCTGTGTTCAAAATGACACACCGGGAAACTATCAGTGGGATTATCCGAACGGCTGGGCATGCCTGCAATATATGACGATTATGGGATTAGATCACTACGGCTTTAAAAAAGAGGCAAAACGGATTTCCGAAAAGTATGTTAAAATGGTTGAGAAAGTCTTTGAAGAAAGCGGAAACTTGTGGGAAAAATATAATGTTGTTGAGGGAAACATCAACGTGCAGAATGAATACGGACTGCCGCCCATGATGGGATGGAGCGCCGGGGTGTATCTGGCAGCGAAGAAGTATCTGGAACAATAGAAAAAGTGCCATAAAATAAAGCGGTTTTTTGTCGTTTTTTATTTGATTTTGTCAGAAAGTGTTAAGAGAATGTAAATTTTTCTTGCAAAACAGGCGATTTTGTAATATGATAAAAGGGTATTTACTGGGGAGGATCTGAGATGGAGTTATTAAAAGAGAGAATCAAAAAGGATGGGATTGTCCGTCCGGGAAATGTGCTGAAGGTAGACAGCTTTTTGAATCACCAGATGGATATCTCCTTGTTTCAGGAAATGGGGAAGGAATTTAAGCGTCGGTTTGCAGACTGTGAAATTAATAAAATTCTGACAATCGAATCGTCCGGTATCGGGATTGCCTGCATTGCCGCGCAAAGCTTTAACGTTCCGGTGGTGTTTGCAAAAAAAAGCAAGACAAAGAATATTGCCGGAGATGTATATACCTGCCAGGTAAAATCGTTCACGCACGGAAAGGTTTATGATATTATTGTTTCTAAGGATTTCTTAAAGCCGGAGGATAAGGTTTTAGTGATTGACGACTTTCTGGCAAACGGCTGCGCCCTTTTGGGGCTTTCGCAGCTGATTCATGATGCCGGTGCAGAGCTGGTCGGCGCAGGAATAGCAATCGAAAAGGGTTTCCAGCGCGGCGGCGATCTGCTGCGCGGCAAGGGAATTCGGGTGGAGTCTCTTGCGATTATTGATCACATGGACGAGGAAACGGGAATCACGTTCCGGGAATGATTTATCAGGCATACGCCTTTTAAATAATTAAAGATATTTTATAGGAGGAAAAATTTTTATGAAGAAATGGACAAAGCTGTTAGCAGCAATTTTGTCTGCAGCTCTTTTGAGCGCTGCGGCAGGCTGCGGAAAGACCGAGACAACCGGTGACGCAGGAGATGCTTCTGCTGCGCCAAAGAGCGACATTAAGGTGGGCGTTATCCACATTGGCAATCCGGCAGACGGTTCCGGCTATACCTATGCGCACGATCTGGGTATTCAGGAAATGCAGAAGGAATTGGGTCTGGAGGATTCACAGATCGTTCGGAAAAATAACGTGGCAGACACAGATCCAACTGCGATTGAAAATGCACTCACAGAATGCATCGAAGAAGGCTGCAACCTGATTTTCGGAACAAGCTGGGGTTATATGGACACCATGGAAGCAATGGCAGAGAAATATCCGGATGTGATCTTCTCACATGGCACAGGCTATAAGAATAACGGTAAAAACATGAATAACTATTTCGGAAGAATTTATCAGGCAAGATACTTAAGCGGTATTGTGGCTGGTATGAAAACCGAGTCCAATAAGATCGGTTATGTTGCTGCTATGGGAAAGGATAATGCCGAGGTAACCGGCGGAATTGACGCATTTGCAATGGGTGTTGCATCTGTGAATGAGGACGCACAGGTTTATGTAAAGGTAACAAACAGCTGGTTCGACCCGACTGAGGAAACCAACGCATCAAAGGCGCTCTTGGCAGAGGGCTGCGATGTGCTGGCACAGCACTGCGATACGCCGAACCCGCAGTTAGAAGCGGAAGCAGCAGGCGTCTGGGGTGTCGGCTACAACTCCGATATGTCCAAGGACGCACCGAAAGCAACTCTGACCTCCACCATCTGGCATTGGGGCGCATACTACACCGCTGCAACCAAGGCTGTTATGGACGGCACATGGAAGTGTGAAAACTACTATGGCGGTATGAAAGAGGGCTTAGTGGATATTGCTCCGCTCAATAAGGAGCTTTGCACAGATGAAATGCAGAAGGCTGTAGACGAAGCAAAGGATAAGATCTTAAACGGCGGCTTTAACGTATTCGACGGCGTGATCGAAACAAACGAGGGAACAACCGTCGGCAAGGAGGGTTCTACTCTGTCCGACGCTGAAATCACCGGAAAAATTAACTGGTACTACAAGAATGTCGTTGAGAAATAATTTTATTTTCTGAACATAAGAGCATGGTTTTATGATCATGCTCTTTTTCTCTCAAAAGGTTGATAGGTTTCTCCCAAAAGCCTAAATTCAGAGTGAAGGAGTTTTTTTGATGTCAGAAACAGCAATTCCGGCAATTCTCTGCCGGGACATCACAAAAATTTTTGGCAGCGTCGTTGCAAATAACAAGATCAATTTAGAAGCGCATTACGGCGAAATTTTAGCGCTTCTGGGCGAGAACGGATCGGGAAAGACAACGCTTGTGAATATGCTTTCCGGAATCTATCATCCGGACAGCGGTGAGATTGAGGTGAACGGACATCCTGCGGTGATCAATTCTCCCTCAGATTCTGCTGCATTAGGGATTGGAATGATTCATCAGCATTTTAAGCTGGTGAATGTGTTTACGGCATATGAAAACGTGGTTGTCGGCATGAAAAAGGAAAGAAACCAGAAGCAGAGAGTGCAGAAAATCTGTGATGATTTTGGACTTTCGGTGGATCTGGATAAAAAAATCTATCATATGTCGGTCAGTGAAAAGCAGAATGTGGAGATTTTAAAGGTTTTATGCCGCGGTGCAAAAATTCTGATCTTAGACGAGCCGACCGCAGTTTTAACTCCGCAGGAAACGGAGGTATTGTTTCGTATTTTGCGGAAAATGCGGAAAAATGGCTGCGCAATTTTAATTATCACCCATAAGCTGAATGAGGTGATGGCGCTTTCCGACCGTGTTACCATTCTCCGAAAGGGAAAAAGCGTGGAAACAGTCAATACTGCGGAAACGAATGAAAAGCAGCTGACAGAATACATGGTGGGCAGACCGGTCAACCTTTCTATCGACCGACCGCCGGTGGAAAATGCACACGATCTTCTGCGTGTCTGCAATCTGAAGGTGCAAAAGGACGACGGAACAACCGCTTTAAATGATGTGGAGTTTACCATTCGTACCGGCGAGATTTTAGGAGTTGCCGGCGTTGCCGGGAGCGGTCAGAAAGAACTGTGCGAATCCATTGCCGGACTTCTTCCGGTCAAAGAGGGTGCGATTTTATACAAGAAAGAAAATATTGTCGGAAAATCTCCGGCGGAAATTATAAACCTGGGAATCCAGATGAGCTTTGTTCCGGAGGATCGTCTGGGAATGGGGTTGGTTTCCTCAATGAGTATTGCAGATAATATGATCCTCAAAAGCTACCAGAAAGGGAAAGGAATCTTTGTGGATAAAGCGCCGGCAAGAAAGCTTGCCGCAGAACTGGTTTCCCGTCTGGAAATCAAAACGCCGAGCGTGGATACACCGGTGCGCCTGTTATCCGGCGGAAACGTACAGAAGGTTCTTTTAGGACGGGAAATCTCTGCAAAACCAAATCTCCTGATCACGGCATACCCGGTGCGCGGACTGGATATCAATTCCTCCTATACAATCTATGATCTGCTCAACGAGCAGAAAAAAGCCGGTGTGGCTGTGCTGTATATCGGAGAGGATTTAGATGTGCTTTTAGAGCTTTCCGATCGGATTATGGTGCTGTGTCATGGCGAAATTTCCGGCATTGTGGACGCAGCGTCGGTTACCAAGGAAGAGCTGGGTCTGATGATGACGGGAGCAAACAGAAAGGAGGCGGAGTAGAATGGCAAAAAAGGACGCGGTCATCCGCGTAACAAAAAGAAGTGAGCTGACAAACCGGCAGATTATGCTTCTGCGGATTTTTTCGGTAGTTTTAGCGCTTGCAGCCGGGGGAATCTTTATTCTGATCATCGGACATAACCCGTTTGCAGCATATGCTACCATGGTAAAGGGTGTATTCCGGAGCGCGCTTGCATTTCAGGGTACGATTAAAATTATGATTCCGCTTTTGATTTCTGCTTTGGGAATCACACTTGCATTTAAAATGCAGTTCTGGAATATCGGTGCGGAGGGGCAAATCATTTTTGGTGCGATTTGTTCTTCCTACTTTGCACTTTTCCATTCCAATCTGCCGCATGCGCTTTTAATGGCGCTGATGTTTGCGGCAGGCATTATCGGCGGCGGACTTTGGGGATTGATTCCGGCATACTTTAAGGCGCGTTTTAATACCAATGAAACGCTCTTTACATTGATGCTCAATTATATTGCTCTGCATATGATCACGCTCCTCAGGGACGGTCCGTGGGCAGATCCGGAATCGGGAGGATTCCCGAAAATTGCAAGATTTACACAAAACGCACAGCTGGATGAGGTATTGGGAATTCAATCCGGCTGGATCATTGCACTGCTCCTGGTTGTATTTGTGTTTGTCTATCTGCGTTATACGAAAAACGGATATGAGATCAGTGTGGTGGGAGTCAGCCATGCAACAGCAAGTTATGCCGGAATGAATGTTAAGAAAATTATGCTCCGGACGATGTTTCTAAGCGGTGCGATCTGCGGTGTTGCCGGAGTGGTTCAGTCAGCCGGATCGGACATGACGCTCGCAACCTCCGTTGCCGGCGGAGTCGGATTTACTGCCATCATTGTCGCCTGGCTTGCACAGCTGAATGCATTCGGGATTCTGATTGTGTCTTTCCTGTTTGCCGTGCTGGAAAAGGGATCGGGTGTGATGCAGTCCACCTATGGGATTTCCAGCTATTCTGCGGATGTTTTGCAGGGAATTATTTTATTCTTTGTGCTGGGATGCGAATTTTTTGTACGCTATCGGTTAGTGTTCAGAGGGAGGAAATAATATGCTGTTAAAATTTATTGTGGCGGCTGTGCTTGCCGGAACGCCTCTCCTCTATGGTATTTTAGGAGAAATTATTAATGAAAAAAGCGGACACCTGAACTTAGGTGTTGAGGGTATGATGGCGCTGGGCGCATGTGCCGGATTTATGATCGGCTATCTCTCAGACAATCTGTTTCTTGCGGTCTTAGCAGCGTTTGCGGCAGGCGCACTGGGCGCTTTGGTCTATGCTGTGCTGACCGTAACCTTTATGGCGAATCAGAATGTCACCGGTCTGACGCTGACGATTTTCGGTCTTGGTTTATCCAACTTTATCGGCGAATGTATGCTTGCAAAAGCGCCGAACGGATCGTTAAAGCTTCCGGACGGGGTGCTTGCGCAGCTGAAAAATATCAGCATTGGCGGTCTTAGCGATCTTCCGGTAGTCGGGCCGATTTTGTTTTCGTATAATCCGCTGGTCTACCTCGGAATCCTGCTGGCTGTGGTGTTGGCAATTTATTTGAATCACACCCGGATAGGACTCTCTGTCCGTGCAATTGGGGAAAACCCGGCAGCAGCGGATGTTGCCGGTGTGCATGTAACAAAATCAAAATATTGGAATCTGATTCTGGGCGGAGGCTGCTGCGGTATTGGCGGCGCATACTGCTCTATGATCACCTGCGGCGGCGTCTGGATGGCAAACAGCGTCAACGGTCTTGGATGGATTGCGGTTGCGCTGGTTATCTTCTCGGCATGGAGTCCGGCAAAGGCGATTCTCGGAGCGTTTGTATTCGGCGGCTTTAGCGTGTTAAAATATTATGTTCCCAAGAACATTATCACAATTCCGAATGCCATTTTCGATATGCTCCCTTTTATTCTGACGGCTTTGATTCTGATTATTACATCTATCCGGCAGTCCAGAGAAAACACACAGCCTGCAGCATGCGGACTGAATTATTATAGAGAAGAACGATAGCATTCTTAAAAAAATCGCCGTAAGCTCCTGTAAAGCCAGGCGCTGCGGCGATTTTTAAAATCTGTGATTGTCCGATTGCTCCGCAAGTGCACACTCACATAAATGATTCAGTGACAGCGAAGCGACGGGAGCTTTTGAAAAACAATCTCTCCGCGGATGATGGTACAGAGCGTTTTGCAGTCCAGCTCCAGCGGATTTTTTGAAAATACTGCAAAATCTGCATCCTTGCCCGGTTGGATTGATCCGACAATGGCTTCTATGCCGCAGTTTTTTGCAGCAGTCACCGTCAGAGCCTCCATTGCTTTTTCCGGGTTCATGCCGTTTTTTACGGCAAGCGCGGCACAGAGCGGCAGATGTTCAACTGGAATTTCAGGATGGTCAGTGATGATTGAAACTGAAATTCCCAGATCAGACAGCAGCTGATAGGTTTTGTAGCTTTGATTTTTTAATTCCGGCTTGCTCCGGTCGGTCAGTGTGGGTCCTAACTGTACCGGAATCTTTTCGCGCTTTAAAATGTCTGCCACAGCTGCTGCATCCGTTGCATGCTCAATGGTGATCCATAGCGAAAACTCTTTTCCCAGGCGGATGGCTGTGCAGATGTCATCCGCGCGGTGGGCATGAATTTTCACCGGGATTTTCCGGTCTAACACATCTAAAAGCGACTCCATTTTGATGTCGTATTCCGGCTTGTCATGCTCCTCCGGATTTTCTTCATAGTCCCGGAGGGCGGTCTGGTATTCCTTTGCCTTGTATAAGGCTTCCCGAATCATCGCCGCCGTACCCATCCGGGTTACCGGACTTTGATTTTTGGAATGGTAAACGGATTTTGGATTTTCGCCCAGGGCAAATTTCATCGCTGCCGGCGCTTTGACGATCATATCATCAATACAGATTCCGGCAGTTTTGATTGCGGCAAACTGTCCGCTGATTGGGTTGGCGCTCCCGGGTCCGGTCAACACAGTGGTAATTCCGGCAGAACGTGCATCGGAAAAGCAGCGGTCAAAGGGATTGATCGCGTCAATTGCACGGAGGTGTGGTGTGATCGGGTCGGAATCTTCATTTCCGTCGTCTCCCTCAAATCCGAGCGAATCCTCAAACATGCCAAGATGGGAATGTGCATCGATCAGTCCGGGATAGACATATGCACCATGAACATCCAATTCCTCAGCAGGGTCTTGTTCCAGCTCTGTAGTTGTACCGAGCTTTCGGATTTTGGTATCGAACAGTACCGCACCGTCCCGGATCACCTCACCAGTCATTGTAAAAATCGTTCCGTGTATAATTTTTTTCATAATTCTGCTCCATTTGAATTTAATAAAATGCGTGCGTTTTCTCCTAAGATTCCGCGCTTTACCTCGTCTGCAAGCGGCAGCGAACGGATATATTCCAGGCCGGTTTTCGGATCCTCCCATGGATAATCGGTGGCAAAGAGTATTTTTTTTGGATTGTGCCGCAGAATCATATCGGTTATTTTTTCGGGTGCAAGCAGCCGCGGACAGCCGGAGGTGTCTAAATAAATATCCTCTCCGAGCAAAATCTCTGCCTCCTTCCACATCATAAATCCGCCCATATGCGCAAAGACGACATTTTCGCCGCGAAACATCGGAAGAACCTCGTACAGGCGGTCGGGCGCAGCATGGGTCGGTTCACCCACTCCGACATCCTTTCCGGTATGGAAAATCAGAATAAATCCGCGCTTTAAGATTGCCTCGTAAAGCGGAATCACTTTAGGATCGTTGATAAAAAACTGCTGATAATCGGGGTGCAGCTTGATGCCTGAAATGCCGGATTCCTTTAAAAAGTCCAATTCCGAGTCATAATCGCTTTCAGGATGTACGCTTCCAAATGAAATCAGCTCCGGATGCTTGTTTGCCAAAACGGCAAATCGGTTCACGTTTCTTGTCTGCTTTGCGTTAGTGGCGATATTGCAGATTACGCTTTTGTCAATGCCGCACTCTCTCATACTCTTTAATGTACCTGCAACTGTTCCGTTGCCTGCCGGAACAAAGCCGGAATTTTTGGAGAGCTTTTCAATGGTGCGCATTGCCAAAGCGTCTGGGAATGCATGTGTGTGAAAATCGATGATCATATGTACCTCCATAAAACGAAAACCGTGCCGGAATCTGAAGCGAATCCGGCACGGTTTTTTTTAGTGTTGTCTTGCTTCTTCAGCTTCATTATTAAAAAGTATAAAAATTCCCCAGAGCGCGGCAAGACCGACAATAGTAAAAATAATTCTGGAAAAAACGGAAAGCTGTCCGCCGAAGATTGCTCCGACAAAATCAAAACCGAAAAGGCCAATGCTTCCCCAGTTTAATCCGCCGATGATCAAAAGAATCAATGCAATTTTATTCCACATATTTTATCCTTCCTTTCTAAAAATTCAGGTAAATACCCATTTTCAGTATACGCAGATTTTTAGAAAAAAGTCTGGAAAAATTTTTATTTGTTTTTCATGCTGCAGTAAATCTGCCAAAGTCCTTTGATTAAAAGGTCGTTGTCATAATAAATTTTTCTTTCACAAAACGGAATCACCGCAGCGGAAAGACCGCCCGTTGCAAGTACGGTGACCGGATTGCCCAAGGCTGCTTCAATCCGGCAGATCATGCCGTCCAGCATGGCTGCTGTTCCATAAATCATGCCGCTTTTCATGCAGTCGGTTGTGTTTGTTCCGATTACATTTTTGGGTGCGTCCAGACTGATGCTCGGAAGCTGTGAGGTTCTGCCGGTGAGCGCCTCCTGTGAGATTTTTAATCCCGGAAGAATCGCGCCGCCGCAGTATACACCGTCGCGGTTAATTACGGAAATTGTAGTTGCCGTTCCCATATCGATAATGACCAAGGGAGGCTTGTATTCCGAAAGAGCAGCAACTGCTGCAACGGTCAGATCATTTCCAACCTCCTCCGGATGAGCAATTGCAAATTTTAAGACGTGATTGGAGTGCGCAGAAACCTCCAGCGGCATCACGCCGATGACTGCATGTACAGCCTGCTTTAAAATCTGAGTGAGCGGAGGAACTACAGAGGAAACAATCGCTCCCTCCAGTCTCTCCCACCGGACATGATAAATATCTAAAATATTTTTAAACATCACCGCATATTCCATTTCGGTTTTGTTGCGGTCGGTGGCGAGCCTGCCCTCAAAATATATTTTTTCTCCGTCCAGACAGCCAATCACAATATTGGTGTTGCCAACGTCTAATGCTAATATCATCTTAGCTCCTCCGTTCCTGAACTTTCAGCAACCGTACAACGACCGGACTTAATATCATGTTTGTAACCAGCTCAAATAAAAAGTTTCCGCCGATCATACTAAACAGAATGTATTCCGTGATTTTCTGAAAGCCTAATTCTGCACCCCAGGCATGGAGCGTATCCCAGAAAAAGATTCTGCATCCAATCAGGAAAATACCGGTATTCACCAGCGGGCAGACCAGAGAAGTTAAAATTACAGCTACCCATTGGTTTTTCTCCTTCAGAGCGTTGTAGACAAGTCCGGCAGCATAACCGCAGGCAATTCCTTTTGCCAGCACAGTAAGGATTGTGCCCGGAACACTGACGGCTAAAAAGGCTGCTGCATCACCGCTTAAAAAGACCGCTATCGAAAATACCAAACCCAGCCACGCACCGGCGGCAGTGGAGCAGCTTGCCGCACCAATTACAATCGGCACTAACACCAGCGAGACAGAGAACGGTCCGAAGCGGATGAAAGAGCCTAAAAACTGCAAAACAAACACCAGTGCAGATAAAATGGCGCAAAGCACCAAGGTTCTTGTTGACATTACTTTTTCCTGATTCATTTTTTTACCTCCTGCTACTGCTCCTCTTTTGAGGATGCAATGCGTATTTACTCTTATTATACAAAAACTATGGGA
The DNA here is from genome assembly GCA_008668455.1 of Clostridia bacterium. Classification (GTDB taxonomy): domain Bacteria; phylum Bacillota; class Clostridia; order UBA1381; family UBA1381; genus RQCD01. The sequence continues at coordinate 793 of RQCD01000152.1, read as the reverse complement.
ATCTGTCAACTGATTTTTCAAAAAATCAGCAGGTAATGTTTTATTTTAGGTTTTCCAATATACGCATGAACACTGCGGCTGACTGCGCTCTTGTCGTATTGGCCTTTGGTGCAAAGCTGCCCTTTGCTTTTATGCCGTTCACCTTAAATTCATACGTCTTTTTGCCGCCTGCTGTCTTTTCCTTTAAACCGTAGCCCAGCTTTTCAAGCGCAGCGTCATCCGAAACGTATTCAACGGTAATTGCGCCGTTTGACTCAAACACCGCAAGACGCTTTGCGGAAAAGCTTGACGATATTTCGTCAGGCTTTGTGGGAAGCTCCTCGCTCATCGTTTTCAGATCGCGATACCCCCACAGATACTGCGAACCGATCGACATTCCCGTATTTCCGTCAAGGTCAAAGTAGGTATGGCTTTTGCTTTCCACCCATGTAAGAACAGGACAATCGTGTGGCTTCACGGTAACTACCTGCGGCAGACTTACACGCAGCGGAGTATCTCCGCAGTACACAATATCGAACTTATCGTAGTAATCGGACAGACCGTCAAACGGATTTGCCCACGGATAGGCGTCTGTATAAAGCTCATTAACATAAACGCCGTCTATATCGCCCCACGAGGTATACCCTTTTGGAACGTGCTTTGTTGACATATCATCGATTTTGCCTGTTACAACCGACCTTTTCGTTGTTCTATCGCCGCTTTCGGTCACTGTTGTACGATCCATCTTAATCGCCGAACCTGCGGGGCTGTTTACGGTTTCACCGTGACCCATTCCGGTGAAACTGTTTATCAC
>RQCD01000020.1 GCA_008668455.1 Clostridia bacterium | reverse complement strand
TGCTACAATAGAAGAATAGTACCGATAGGAGGACAAACCCATGCTTTTTAACTCGGCAGAGTTTTTAATATTTTTTCCCATCGTCACGCTGGTTTATTTTTTGATTCCACAGAAGGTAAAATGGGTGTGGCTGCTCTTGGCGAGCTATTATTTCTACATGTGCTGGAATCCAAAATACGCACTTTTAATGGCGGCATCCACCGTCATTACATATTTGAGCGGTGCGCTGATTGCAAAGGCTAACAAAAATCCGGACAAAAAACACGCGGCACGCGCAAAAAAGCTGACGGTTGCGGCAAGCTTTCTGTCCAACTTAGGGATATTAGTATTTTTTAAATATTCCGGTTTTCTGACCGACAGTGTAAACGCATTCCTGCATTTTTTCGGAAAGAGTGCGGTTATGCCGCAGTTTGATGTGGTTTTGCCTGTCGGCATTTCCTTTTACACGTTCCAGGCACTTTCCTACACTATGGACGTTTACCGCGGAGAAATCCAGGCAGAGAAAAATCCGTTCCGGTATGCGCTTTTCGTATCCTTTTTTCCGCAGCTTGTAGCAGGTCCGATTGAGCGTTCAAAAAATCTTTTGATTCAATTGCATGAAGAACATCATTTTTCCTTTATCCGGGCAAAAAGAGGCTTGCTTTTAATGCTGTGGGGTTTTTTTGAAAAGCTTGTGATTGCCGACCGGGCGGCAATTTTAGTGAACCAGGTGTACAATCATCATACCGACTACGGCGGCTTGGAACTGGCTTTGGCAACCGTTCTGTTTGCCCTCCAAATCTACTGCGATTTTTCCTCCTACACCGATATTGCACGCGGTGCGGCAGAGGTGATGGGATTTTCTCTGATGAAAAACTTTGAAGAACCGTATTTTGCAAAAACAATTGCGCAGTTCTGGAGAGACTGGCATATCTCCCTCTCCGGCTGGTTCCGGGATTACCTCTATATTCCCTTAGGCGGAAACAAGCGCGGACAAGCGCGGAAATACTTTAATATTATGGTGGTCTTTTTAGCAAGCGGACTCTGGCACGGTGCAAACTGGACGTTTGTAATCTGGGGACTTTTACATGGGATCTACCAGGTAGCCGGCGGAATGACGCTGTCGGCAAGAAAACAGCTTTCCAATCTTTTCCGGATCGACCGGAACACGCATGCCTATCACTTGTTTCAGCGTGCAATCACGTTCCTTTTGGTCTGTTTCGGCTGGATTTTCTTCCGCGCAAACTCCGTTTCAGATGCGTTTGGAATTGTTCGGAAAATCTTCTGCAAATGGGATCCCTGGATACTTTCCGGCGGCGGCTTGACTACACTGGGGCTGTCCGGTGCGGATCTGAACATTCTGATTTTTAGCGCGGCAGTGTTATTCTGCGTCAGCGCTGCACACTATTACCACATACAGCTGCGGAACACCTTTTTGAAAAATCATCTTGTATTCCGATGGGCATTTTTGTTTGCGGCAATTTTTTTCATTCTGATCTTCGGCATTTACGGACCAGGATTTGAAGAAAGTCAGTTCATCTATTTTCAGTTTTAAGGAGGAGAGTATATGAAAAGAAAAGCATTTTGGGAAACAGCTTGTTTTCTCACAATTTTTTGTCTGCTCTTTTCGCAGGTAAATCAGCTTTTCCGCCGGAAAACGCTCACCGGTGCATGGAATCATACCACAAAGATTGCCGGATTTTATAATGAACCGGAAAATGAATTTGATCTGATCTATCTTGGCTCGTCCAACACCTACTGCTCCTTTTCTCCGCTTGTGGTTTGGAATAAAATCGGAGTAAAATCCTATGTCTTAGCCACACAGCAGCAGCCGGTCTGGGCAAGCTATTACTATCTCCAGGAATGCTTAAAAACACAGCGTCCGCACGTGGTTGTGATGGATACTTTGATGTTTTCAAAGCATCAGGAACACTATGACGACGGCGTAAATTTTTCCTTTATGGACAATATTCCCTTTTCCAAAAACAAGGTGAAGCTCGCCTATGCGTCTGCCCCAAAGGGCAAGCGGCTTCCGCTTTTGATCCCCCTTATCAAATATCACAGCCGCTGGAATGAACTTTCGGAGGAGGATTACACCTACCATCAAAAATCCCTGCATGATCCCTTGAAAGGATATGTGCTTTTAGAAGAAACAGCAGAAAATGTTCAAAAACCGGATGTTTCCGGAATTAAGCTGCATGCAGAGCTTGCAGAAAAGGAGCTTTTCTATTTTCACAAAATCCGCACCCTCTGCCAGGAGAACGGAATCCGGCTGATATTTGCAAAAACGCCGTCCAATCCCACTGAAACAGCACAGGCACATTATAACACGATAGAAAACCTTTGCCGGGAATATGACATTCCGTTCTGGAATTTTAATACGCAGTATAACGAAATTGGATTGGATCTGAACACTGATTTTTATGATAAATCACACTTAAATTACCGCGGTGCGGAAAAATTTTCAGAATATTTTGCAGAAAAAATCCAAGTATATTTTCCAGAACGAAAAACGGATCCAAAATGGGACGCGCTCTATGAAAAATATCAGAGCGATATCGCCGGAATTTCGGATAAAAGCTAAAATTTATGGGAATACTTCCAAAAAAGGAGGTTTTACCGTGAAAGATTTAAAAGGATCAAAAACAGAAGCGAACCTGATGGCGGCATATGCCGGAGAGAGTCAGGCGCGGACAAAGTACACAATTTATGCAGAAAAAGCAAAAAAGGACGGATATCAGCAGATCGGTGCGATTTTTTCTGAAACCGCAGAAAACGAGCGCGCCCATGCGGAAATCTGGTTAAAGCTCCTGCATGACGGGATTCCGAATACGGAAAACGCGCTAAAGGCCGCTGCCGGAGGAGAACATTATGAGTGGAACGACATGTACCCTCAGTTTGCAGAGGAGGCGCGTGCAGAGGGATTTGACCATATTGCAGTCCTGTTTGACATGGTGGCAAAAATTGAGCAGGAGCATGAAAAGCGTTTCCAAAAGTTAATCGGCAATCTGGCGCAGGGTCTGGTATTTTCCAAGGAGGGCGACACCGTCTGGATTTGCCGCAACTGCGGACATCTGGTGTTCGGAAAAGGTGCTCCTGCCGTCTGCCCGGTCTGCAAGCATGAGCAGGCATATTTTCAGGTAAAGGCAGAGAATTATTGATTTATAAAAGCGCACCAGGCGGTGCGCTTTCTCTACGGATGCAGAATTACATGACTTTGCATCCGTTTTGTTTATGATCGTTGGTTATGCTCCTTAAATGCTCGATCCATACTACGTTTGGAGTCGCGTTTTGCCATATCGTCGCGCTTGTCGTAGAGCTTTTTACCCTTTGCCAGGGCAAGCGACACCTTGACAAGCGAGCCTTTCAGATAGACGGAGGTTGGAATCAGCGCATAGCCCTGCTGCTGAATCTGTCCGATCAGCTTTCGGATTTCCTTTTTATGCAATAAAAGCTTCCGGTCGCGCAGGGGGTCTTTATTAAAAATATTCCCCTGCTCATACGGACTGATATTCATATGCTTTAAATAGACCTCCCCATCCTGAACAGACGCGTAGGAGTCGTTCAGGCTGACCTTTCCCTGCCGTACCGATTTTACCTCCGTGCCGAAAAGCTCAATCCCGGTTTCGTAGGATTCTATGATAAAATAGTCATGAGTTGCTTTCTTATTCTTTGCAATCACCTTGACAGAATTTTTCTCCACCTTCATCACCTCAATTCATCAATTTCCAAAAGCCATCCTTTTGCAGACGCATCGCTCGGCATTCTCCAGTCTCCCCTCGGAGAAAGCGCCACACTTCCCACCTTCGGACCGTCCGGAATACAACTCCGCTTAAACTGCTGTGAAAAGAATCTTCGGTAAAATACGCGCATCCACTGCAAAATAAACGCACGGTCGTAAACGCCGTCAAAGGCGCAGACTGCTAACCGGAAAATCTTTTTCGGAGAAAATCCATAGCGTATCAAATAGTATAAAAAGAAATCATGCAGCTCATAAGGACCTACAATATGCTCGGTTTTTTGCGCAATTTTCCCTTCCTTGGGCGGCAGCAGCTCCGGACTGACCGGAGTGTCTAAAATATCCTTTAAAGCGGTACGAAGCGTGTCAGAATCAGATCGCTCCGCCTCATAATCCACCAGATACCGGATCAGCGTTTTCGGTATGCCGGCGTTGACTGCATACATCGACATATGGTCGCCGTTGTAGGTTGCCCACCCAAGCGCAAGCTCGGACATGTCGCCCGTTCCGATCACCAGTCCGTCGTTCTGATTCGCAATATCCATTAAAATCTGCGTCCGTTCTCTTGCCTGCGAATTTTCATAAGTCACATCCAGCACCTCCGGATCATGTCCGATATCCGCAAAATGCTTCATCACCGCATCCTCAATCCTGATTTCCTTTAACGCGCAGCCAAGTGTTTTTGCAAATTCCACCGCATTATGATAGGTTCTGTCGGTTGTCCCAAAGCAGGGCATGGTGACCGCGCTGATTCCCTTTCGGTCAAGACCAGCAAGATCAAATGCACGCGCCGTCACCAACAGCGCAAGCGTGGAATCCAATCCCCCCGAAATGCCGATCACTGCATGCTTTGCACCGGTATGCACTAAGCGTTTTTTCAATCCCATTGCCTGAATCGTCAGAATTTCCTCGGAATATTCCGAACGCTTTTTCCGATCCTGCGGAACAAACGGCGTTTTGGAGAAGGTACGCGTAAACCTTGTTTCTTCCTGTTGAAAATCCACCCATACTGTGGTATAATCCTCTGTTCCCTTTGGACGGAAGGTGGTGGTTTTCTTCCGCTCCTGCACCAGCTTTTCCAAATCCGGCTCAGCAAAAATGCTTTGATTTTGAAAACGTGTGCTTCTTGCAAGCAGCGAACCGTTTTCTGCAATCATGGAATCCCCGGAAAATACTAAATCCGTTGTTGATTCGCCCTCTCCGGCAGAGGTATAGAGATATGCCGCAAAAAGCTTTGCCGACTGCATCGTCACCAGCTGACGGCGGTATTCCTCCTTTGCAATCGCCTCATTGCTTGCCGAGAGGTTCGCAATCACCGTTGCACCTGACTGGGCATGTGCATTCGACGGCGGATCAATCGTCCAGAGATCCTCACAGCTTTCGATTCCTAAGCAAAATCATTCCATCTTCCGATCCCGGACTAAAATATTGCCGCCAAACGGCACTTCCGCACCGCCATAGGAAAGCATGCGCACCTTTCCTGTCCCCTCGGTAAAATGCCGCTGCTCGTAAAATTCCTGATAGTTCGGCAAATTTCGCTTTGGAACAATTCCTAAAACTGTACCGCGCCACAGGATGACCGCGCAGTTATATAATTTCTGCCATGCCTCCACCGGTGCACCCACTAAGATCAATGCGTCAGACTGCTTTGTTTTTTTTGCCAGCCAAAGAACAGCTGTCTTTGCGTCCTCTATTAGCTGTCTCTGAAAAAACAGGTCACCGCAGGTATATCCGGTCACACACAGCTCCGGCAAAACAATCAGCTTTGCCCCCTCTGCCGCCTCAATCTCCTTTAAAATCTGCTCCCGGTTATACACACAATCCGCCACACGGATGTCCGGAACAGCTGCACAAACCTTGATAAATCCGTCTTTCATGCGTTCATTTCCTTTCTAACAAAGTCTCCTGCCCTCTCCGTCATAAGGGATTCTTCCGTCTAAGATCAAAAATCCGTCAATCAGTCCCCAAAGAAGTCCGCCCATTCCGCAGGTAGCAAGGGTTGCGATGATATGAAAAATCCCCTGCTTCCTATATCCGAGATAAAATCTGCCTGCACCAAATGCCCCCAGAAAAAGCTGCAAAACACCTGCGGTCACTCTGCTTTTTTCTCCGTCTGCCGGCTCATGTATTTTTGAAAACGTAATGGTTTCCTCCTCTAATTTCCACTGCACTGCACCGCAGTATGGGCAAATCCGGGCATCCCCGATCTGCCGCGCACATTCCTTGCAAAACATTTTTATAAGCATTCCTTTCCGTGCCGTCTATTTAATCTTCTTCCAGTATTCTTCTGCTGCACGTTCATTTTTATTATCCCCGTATTCATAATAAATCCGATCCCGGATCGCATCCGGAAGATACTGCTGTTTGACATAATGATTCGGAAATGAATGGGGATACTGATAAGTCAAGCCATGCCCCAGCTTTTTTGCACCCTGATAGTGACTGTCCTTTAAATGCGCCGGGATTTCTCCGGTATCACGCGTTTCAATATCATGCAGCGCATCATCAATAGCACAGATGGCAGAATTGGATTTTGGGGCGGTTGCCAGCAAAATGACTGCCTCGGCAAGCGGAATCCTTGCTTCCGGAAAGCCTAACTGTAAGGCGCTGTCTACACAGGCTTTCACAATAGAAATTGCCTGCGGATATGCCAATCCAATATCCTCTGCCGCCATCACCAAAACCCTCCGGCAGATGCTCGGAAGATCTCCTGCTGCAACCAGCCTTGCCAGATAATAAATCGCTGCATCCGGGTCAGAGCCGCGCACGGACTTCTGAAATGCGCTTAAAAGATCATAGTGACTGTCGCCGTCACGATCATAGCGCATTGCCTTTTTCTGCGTTGCCTGCTCGGCAAGTGAAAGTGAAATGCACCGCGGTCCATCCTGCTCCGGAGCGGCCGCTAAAAATGCCGCCTCTAACGCATTTAAGGCTTTCCGGACATCTCCGCCGGAGGTGTTTGCAATGTGCGTGACTGCATCCTCCTCCACTGTCACCCGATAGGCAGAAAAATCCTCCCTTGACAGGA